>JAVRLU010000113.1:0-2009 GCA_031961165.1 Thermoplasmataceae archaeon | reverse complement strand
AATCGTCTAAGGATATGGAGGATCCTGAAAGATCGGTTAGATACGGCAAAAGGATAATGTTCATTGTATCACGGAAAAGGGAATTTGCCGGCCATGATGTGTTCCTTTACACCGTTCTCGATCCTGAAAGGAGGGGCAGGGAATTGAGAAGATACCTTCTCAAGCACCAGAAGGACTACGATCCTTTCGCTGTCAAGAGAAAGGGATTCATGGTTCTCATGAGCTCTTCGGAAATAGATATAAACGATCTGATACCGATGTATTACACAAGGCAGTTCGTTGAGAAGGCATTCTCCTATTCCAAGGATGATCTGTCGATCCTCCCCCTGAGGGTTCACGGGGAAGAAGCACTGAGAGGATACCTATTCCTCATATTCCTATCGCTTATCGTATACATGGATCTGCAGAAGAAAATCGGATCGATCGAGATATCCCTCGATATTTTGAGGAACCTGAAGTGCAAGGTCTTCGATCATGAGATAGTGGTACAGGAGCTAACAAAGGATCAGAAAGCTCTTTTCGAAAAGATAGGGGTCATAGTGCCTAATACTACGGGAATTTAGGAAATTATATTTTTTTAAAAAAATTCTGCGAAAAACAAAGTTCGTGCATTTTATTTCACAGGTTCGATACATAATATTAGATTCTGTGTTATAATACATGGCTTTGTGAAAAATAAGCTTCAATGAAATGCGGATCATAACAGAAATATATCGAAAAATCGTCTCTATTTTTATTTTTTAAAAAGAGAGATGGGGCCGTCCGGATTTGGACCGGAGTTTCCAGCTCCCGAAGCTGGAAGGATACCAGGCTACCCCACGGCCCCGCAAAAAAGGTAATGTATATTCTGATTTAAGCCTTTTCAGTGATTACGTTTTATTTATGTTCTTCGAACCATTTTATCGTTTCGTCATACTGGCGTATCATATGCATCCTTTCCTTGAAACCATGGCCCTCTCTTGGAAAAACCAGGAATCTCGTTTCCTTTCCGTTGTCCTTCAGGTACCTGAAGAACTGGTAGAACTGGGATATTGGAACGTATTTGTCGTCCTCGCCATGCATGAGAAGAACGGGCGTTTTCACATCATGCTTAATCATGAGCGGTGAAAATTTCACGTATTTATCGAAAGCATAGGGGCTCTGATCATAGTGTATCTCATCCCAGTAGTACAGGTTGCTCGTTCCGTGGAAGCTTATCCAGTCCGCTATCCCGAACAGCGCCACCGAGGCCCTGAAGATATCGGTCTTCATCACGGCCAGCGCCGACATGAAGCCGCCATACGACCCTCCAGTGATATATATCCTGTCCGTCCTAATTTTACCGGTTCTCTTCAGGTATTCTATGCCTTCGATTATATCATCAAAATCCTTTCCGCCCATATCGCCCCTGTTGGCTTCAGCGTATTTCCTCCCAAGGCCGATGCTCCCCCTGTAATTTGGCAGGAATACGGAATAGTGTTTTCCAAGGTATGGGGTTATGCGATCCATGAAGGCCTCCGGCGAGAACGATGTTGGCCCGCCATGTATATAGACTATGACCGGGTCCTCCGGGCTCCTGGACCTGAAGAAGCCATAGATCTTCATCCCGTCCTTCCCGTTCCATTCAACGAGTTCGCTTGGATACGATACGAAATCGTTTTCCTGATCGGGCATCCCTATCTCGCGTATTCTCCCATTCTCGATAACGATCATCCTCTGCGGAGTCCTTGCGTCGGAGAATGCCAGGATATATTTTCCTGCGGAATATGAAAGCGCCGGGGAATACAGCGGGTAAACCAGCCCCTGGCGTTTCCACAGTATCTTTCCCTCCGTAATATCCATGATTGAGAACGTACCCTCATGGTTACCAAGGATCGAGAGGCCGTGGCCGTTGAAAACAAAATCTGAATACGTCGTATCCCCGTTTTCAGTAATGTTCGTAAATTTGCCGGTTTTTGCATCGTATTTTATCACGTCACCGGAAAGCACGCCCCTGTCACTCATAAGGGATTCAAGGAAAACGATATCTC
>JAVRLU010000112.1:0-2085 GCA_031961165.1 Thermoplasmataceae archaeon | reverse complement strand
CGATCGTACGGCCTTATTTCGCCGTTTTCCATCCTGAAGGGATTCTTCACGATATCACGCTTGAAGTACTTGTCGTTCGGCGACGTATCCCCCGGATAATCGATGTCCTTCATCGATGCTATTGCAATGTTGAACGCCCTTCCTATGCCAGTTTCAAGCATTCCGCCTATCCATACGTGCCCATGGTTCCTCTTCACCGTATCGATAATCTTCAGTGAATTGTATAGGCCACCTACCCGGCCCTCTTTTATATTTATAACCTGGCATGCACCGATTTCAAAGGCTTTTTCTGCCTTCTCCGGAGAGGTAATTGATTCATCAAGGCATATGGGCGTTGAAATCTGCTTTGCAAGCTTCGAATGATATATCAAATCGTCATGGTAAAGCGGCTGCTCCAGGTAAAGCAAATCGAAACGATCGATTTTCTTGATGATATCGAAATCCTTTTCCGTGTAATCGCTGTTTGCATCCGCACTCAGCGGTATGTCAGGGAACTGATCCCTGATCGATTTCAGTATTTCTATTTCCTTTCCCTTTTTTATCTTCACCTTTATGCGCCTGTACTTCCTGTCAAGAGCGTCCTGAATCTTCTTTAACGTAACGTTGATGTCGTCCATTCCTATTGATATCCCGGCGATAGCGTGACCCCTGGTCTCTCCCAGATACTTGTAAAGCGGTTTCCGGGCAGATTTTGAATGGTAATCGTACAGGATCATCTCCATTGCGGCCTTTGCCATCTCGTTTCCCTTAATGAAGCCTGATCGCCTATTGAATTCCTCCGGCATCGGCAGATCCTTTACTATATCCACGAGGTACCTCTTTATCATGTGAAATGCCGTATAATTGTCCTCAGATCCGTAAAACGGGTTCTCATCGGTCACACTTTCCGAATAAGCCGTTATGCCGTCGTTTTCAAGTTTGAATACTAAAACATCCTTGTTCACGTCTGTTCCGAAACTTGTGGTGAACGGGCTTAAAAGTGGTATCTTTAACTTGTAGTATGTGATCTTCATATCTATCTAATGTTACAGGATATATATTATATTTAGCATATACCTCTTGCCGTTATTCAGGACTTATTTTTTGTAATTAACGATGAAATAGAATTTTAAGGGAAAATAAATCGATCTTAGTTTTCCATTCTTCGATCTCATAGGAAGAAGATTCCACTCTGTATGCGCTATGGTCCTCATAATCCTGATAATATTCGTATATACGGAAGAAAATCGGATATTTCGATGATGACTATCGGATCGTTGTTTCAAATCCACTTATCGTTTAAAAAAGGTTAATTAAGTATTTTGAATTTTCTGCCTATGAGAATAAATAACAACTGGAAAGCCAAAAAGGGCCTTATAAGGGTTTCTATGGACATCGATAATGGCGTTATAAGGGATATCAGCATTTCCGGGGATTTTTTCATGTTCCCGGAGGAATCCATAGGAAAGCTCGAGGATATGCTTAAAAATTCAAGGCTGGATGATGTGAGCAGTATCGTTCATAAGTTCTATTCCTTGGATGTTATAACTCCCGGTGTCGAACCGGATGATTTTATCAGGGCCCTGGAGGTGAAATAGATGGAGGGACGGCTTTTACTTCTGGAATTTCCGAAGAATACCAGGCTGAGCCTTGCCTATGATGAGGCACTTTACCGTTCCTATGACGGTGGAAAGCCGATACTAAGATTCTATAAGCACGACAGGACAGCGATAATAGGTTATTTCCAGTACGCGGATCAGGAGATCGATTTGGATTACATACGATCCCATGATATAATGCTTGCAAGGCGTTTCACCGGTGGCGGTGCGGTTTATCATGACATGGGCGACCTGAATTTTACTGTCATAAGGCAGAGCAACGATCTTGATATCACCTCGATGTTCAGGACGATGAACGATGCAGTCGTAAGATCGTTATCATACCTGGGAATAACAGCGAAACCTGGCGAGCTTAATGATGTTTCAATACCAGTCGGGAAAAAGACGGATATAATGGCCGGGGAGAAGAAGATAATGGGTGCCGCAGGGGCCATGCGCAAGGGCGCCAAGCACTGGCATGCGGCCATGCTTGTGAATACGGATCTCG
>JAVRLU010000111.1:0-2151 GCA_031961165.1 Thermoplasmataceae archaeon | reverse complement strand
TCTATAATTTTAAAGTAATATAATGCGAAAAGTATGAAGAATGATAAAGAAGCGATAGAAATCGCTGCCATGACCTTTCCTTTATGCTTTACAAAATGGTCTATATGTTTATCCCTGTCAATTGCAATAATAGCAATATTTCCAATCGCTAAGGGTAGTATAAGGGCCGTAATTGGATAATCAAGAAATATATTACCATAGGGCTTGTAGTTCAGGCTTTGAACGGAAACGTAGTATTCGGATCCGTTCATCATGGAAAATTTCAGAAGCCCGAAATCCAGGGAAATATTTTCCATTCCGTTCGAATCTGAAGTTATTACAAAAGTATCCTGATGGTTTACAGTACCTTTAGATTCTTTTATGCCATCAACATATATTTTATAATCCATACTGTTTGAAGCCGTTTTATTCGTTATCAGAGCCATCGGGAAACTCTCATTCACATCCGTAACGTTGAATTTTCCGGAACTGCTGCTCACTTCGTTTAAATAAGGATATTTTCCCTGTGAAGGTGTGAACTGGAACTGATACGACGAACCGTTTCCATACGGAACCTCCATTCCACCGGGATATCCCGTCGTCATCTCCCAGAAGTAATACGGATTCCCCTTCTGTAATGTAATGTTGTATGGAAAGTATTCGTAACTCGTCTGATTTGCAATTGCCCCGTAAGAGGATTGCGCAATCTCGGATGATGAATTCAGTGAAGTCGTGATCATGCTGTTAACCATATAATAGCCCTGCGTAAGTCTGTACGGGGTTATTATTGCCTTGATGTGTTGCGTTTCACTTACGGTAAATGGTATCACGATTCCGCTGTTCACATCGAACTCCTTATTCGAAGAACTGTTTTCATTGTAAACTATCGCAGAATCGTATATGCCTGACCGTACGGTTACCGAAACTTTGTAGGAACCATCCGGAACAAAAAGAGATACATTCTGATCAGGCGAGTTCAATTTCCCGTTCATGGAATTATTATAATTATCCAGAACTGGAGATCCGGTATAGTTCTCCTCGTATACAAGATACTGACCCGAAGCAGAATAGAGTCCGTAATGTTGCAGCGATTCAAATTCGTACGAATTCGCTGAAATGATGACGTATTCTTTATTTCCACCGAAGTACCATGAATTCCAGTCGTATGCGCTTGTAAACTCAACATTACTCGCCTGTGTTGTTAAAGGAGATCCCTGTTGGATCGGTGAAAGAGATTGTATATAATCACGGTCCTCCTGGGGAATCGCCAGCGGCATATTCTGTGAATACGAGAAAGCGTACTGTGCTGTCCATGAGATCATCATAACTATAAACATTAACACTACAATTTTTTTAACCTTTGACAGATCAACTTTTCCATTGCTTCTTGAAAGCTTGTACATTCCGCCTACGGCACCTATGACCACGAAGGGCCATATGTAGGCTTCATAATAAACTCCATAGGAATAATATGGAGAAAATGAAGTTATAAAACCCGCTGCAAACCAAGGAAGCTGGAGCAACGAAATCGGATCCATGAATGATAGAAAAAGGTACGGAAAATTAAGGTAAAGCAAATAATCGATCTTGCTTCCAGGATCTACAAAGCTTGCATTGTAGAAAAGCTGTGAAGATGAAAAGACATTCGTTCCGTAAAGATTGATAAAGGCCGAATGCGTGCCAGCACTCGAATATGCTATAAATTTTATGTCAAATACAAACATCGCAGTTGATACAATTATTGAAAAAGCTGAATAGAACATCCACGGCGTTTTCCCTTCTTCTGTAACATTTTCTTTCATTCCGAGTATTTTTTTCACGGATCGTATGAATGGTGGGGATATAAGGAGCACATAAATTCCAAAAACGAATCCAATTATCGGGCTGAATTCCATAGTCGACAGCATGAGAAGGAAAGATATTGAAAAGGCAATTTTCCTGTTATTATCGAAGAAGTAATATGAAAATATTGCAAATCCGGAAAAGAGTGTCAGTGCCTCGAACGGCTCTGGAGTTATGGCCGGGTATATGAGGTATGAAAGGCCGAGGAGCAATGAAACATAATTGTCGCCTATTCTTTTCCTTGCAAGCAGGAATATTACAATCGCAGGTGAGTATATTATTACGGCCTGTATTATGTAAAGTGATATGAAACCGGTTGAAATCGCATAA
>JAVRLU010000110.1:0-2211 GCA_031961165.1 Thermoplasmataceae archaeon | reverse complement strand
TCGTTAGAATGATAGATGCAACGGTTTACGGATTCATAAGGAAGAAAAAGATCACAATCGTCCCTATAAGGAGGGATGCAGTATGACTAAGAAGAGATCATGGAAGAGAATATGTTTTCTGTCTTGAAACGAATACTCCGTTTCAATTCGTCATAATGATCAGAAGGGTAATGGTAAAGGCGGTGTTCCTGTGCCATGGATACAATCTCATAACCTCTCGGAGCTATGAAAAAATAAGATGAAAAGGAAAAAATAAAGGCTGATGAAGGAGAAATTTCGATATGAAGTCAATTTAACAAAATTTAAATAAACTTCACTATTAACGTCATTATGATAGTAGACATTAGAACGTCAGAGAAGACAGCACTCTTCATTGGTCGTGGCCGGGAATTTATGGAGAAGCTTGATCTTTACGGTGGTGAATTCAATAAAACTTACATTATAAGTCCTGAGGTGGTAAATGGGAATTTTGATATCATCGCAGATAGATTTGACAGGTATACGGACATAATTTCGAAAATAGCACCGTTTTTCACGTTCGTATCAACCGAGATACATGATCTTGATACCGAAATCGTCAGCTTTGCGAGAAAGTATTCCAAGATAGTTTATTCCCCGGATAGAAATGATCTTAGTGATATAAACCTCTGTGCCTTGTTATTCTACGGTCCGATTAGGATAGCCGTTTCCACAGGTGGCAAGAGCCCAGCCATGACGGTAATGGTTAAAAAACGCCTGAACGCGTACATAAAAAAATATTCGATAATTACAGAATCTGATGAGCGTATAGTAGAGGCCATAGCAAGGAAAAGAGGAAAAATAATTGATAGCATCGTTGATAAGAGAAAGCGCAGGACCTTTATGTACAGGATAGCTGCTGACCGCGGCCTTGCTCAATCGGAAGACAAACTGGATGATGGTATAGAAGAGGTCATCAATTCAGAAGTAATGAAGAACTGAGATCATGAGGAATTTTCATATTGTAGGTGCAGGGCTAGGTGACCCGGATCTCCTCACCATATCTGCAGTCAGGGCCCTTGAAAGTGCAGATGTAGTATACAAGGATAATTTGGTTTCAAGCGAGATCATTAATAGATACTGCCAGAATAAAACCGTTATAGAAGTAGGGAGGAAACACGGCGAACATATGCGTACAAGCATAGATGCTATTAGGGAACACATCTCGTTGTACGGGCATCAATTTGAAACCGGCGTGCATCTGAAATCTGGAGACCCAGGTATATTTTCAAGGCTTCATGAGGAAATAGAGATGTTTAGAAGCCTTGGAATCGTTGCTGATATTATCCCGGGAATATCATCAGCCGTAGGCCTGCCCACAATTTATGGTATTCCACTTACACTCAGGGGATATTCTTCTTCAGTAAGTATCGTCTCTGCTTCGGATACAAACGGGAATTTTAATGTTACATCCATTAGAAATTCCCTGGGTTATAGCGATACGTCTGTCTTCTTGATGGGATCGAGGTATTATAATCAAATATTGAAGGAGATAGAGAACATGAGATGCTCCGGCACAATTGCCGTTATAGAGAACGGTACAAATCACGGAGAGAAACACGTGATTTTCAGCTCTGAAAGCATACCTGAAAATTATACACCAGTTTCCCCATCTGTGATAATATTCTTGAAAAACGTTCCCTTTCAAAAATTGGATTCTATCTTAATTGATCAGAAAGAAGATCGATAGTAAATGCAAGCACTGTTTACAAAATTCCCTATAACTATAAATCGATAGTGCACGGAATTCTGTGTAAATATAAATCATGAAGCTTGCACTACTGAAAGTTTCATGAAATGAAAAAAGATACCTCCTTTGAAGAAGAAGAATACGAAGGTAAATAAGACATGGAAAACATGGATAAAGTAATATCGGAAGTTGCAAGGATATCTTTAAACATTAACACCTATGATTTATCATATAAATACCTTTATTTTTTGTTCAAAAAAGCAACATTCCCTGAAGGATTATTTTTTCAGGTCCGATAGATCTTTACAATTACCAAAAGTGGATCTCGACGCTTTTGTATTAGGTATTATAAACTGGAATTCCGAAGGAAACACTGCAAATGGGCTGAAATATTGAATAATAGTGCTTATGATATTCTACTGGGCTTGAATCTCATTGCAGTTTGATAATTATGGATATACGGTTAACAAATCTACTATTCTCTAACTCACGCGGAAGCCTAG
>JAVRLU010000109.1:0-2368 GCA_031961165.1 Thermoplasmataceae archaeon | reverse complement strand
TTCACTATTGCTTTCGCTTTTTATTGCACCACGGTAAACGTCAGTTTGCATCGATTATCCTCCTCAGGTTTTGTACATATTCCGAGAAACCCTTAATATCGCCATTTTCCAACATGGGGATAAGTGCAGATCCTATGGCGATGCCATCCCCTCCTGATCTTATTATTTCTGCAGCCTGATCTGTGCTTCTTATACCGAAACCGAAGTTTACCTCCCTGTCTGGAAGGATTGATCGGATCCTGGATACAACTTCCGCCATATCCATGGGCATTACAATGCCAGTGGAAGGCTGTATGCCGTAATATATCCAGGAATTTGCAATGGATGAAACTTCCCGTATAACCCTGTCCGGAGTGGATGGATTGAAAAAGGGTATGACCTCAAGCCCTCCGTTCAGCGCTGCTGAAATGAGACGATTGCGGTCTCCAAAGTAATCTATAAGAAGATCAGGCATCAGTATGCCAGAAAATCCGTTGTTCCTCAGAAACTCTATCCTGTTCCCGAAGTTCGCTATTATATCCGTAACGTAAGCGAGTGAGTAAAGTTTTATCCCCTTCCTATGCAAATCCATGAATAAGTCAGCGTAATCTGATTCGCCTTTGTAATCCGATTTTGAATGCGTCTTCCTTATTGCGGGGCCGTCGTATTTAGGATCCGATGAGGGGAAGCCGAACTCTACGTAATCCACAAGTTCCCCTGAAATTGAGGATACAAAATCTGAAAATGTTCGCTTGTTTGGATAACCAACCGTGAAATAGAGAATGAGCTTCGCCATTTATTCCTCACCTTCGAATATCTTCATGTCCATTAGCCCGTGGCCGCTGACATTCACCACAATGGTCCTTTTCTCCGATCTGTGCTTCTTTATATACCGGATGGACGAGGCAATGGCGTGACCGGATTCCGGCGCCGCCACAATCCCCTGGTGGTTTGCGAAAAACCTGAGGGCCTCTACGACTTCTCCCTGCGGGATGTTTTCCGCCCTTATGATTCCCCTGTTTATTAGGAGTGAAAGCGACGGGGACGCACCGTGATACCTTAACCCTCCAGCATATATCCCCTCTGGAACAAAATCGGCACCCAATGTATACATCCTCAGGGATGGCAGTATTCCTGCCGTATCGATGTAATCGTATCTGTATTTCCCCTGCGTGAATTTAGGAACCTCCTCCGCAGTCGATGCTATATAATCAATTTCTTTCCCGTCCGGTATGAAGGGAAAGACAAAGCCGGAAAAGTTGCTACCGCCGCCCACGCAGCCTATCATTGTATCCGGATATTCTCCAAGCAGTTCAAGCTGTTTTTTAGTTTCAAGCCCGATGACGCTTTGGTGCGTTACTACCGAATTCATGACGCTTCCCAGCATGTATTTTGCATCATTTTTTAGTGCATACTCAACCGCTTCACTGATGGCAATTCCTAGCGTTCCCGGGTGATCGGGATTCGAAGCAAGTATCTTCCTTCCAAATTCCGTCTCATCAGATGGGCTGGCTGATACATCTGAACCGTATATCGTCATAACCTGTTTCCTTAGCGGTTTCTGGTTATAGCTTGCCCTAACCATGAAGACTTTTGACTTTATGCCGTAGATCGATGATGCCAGTGCGGTGGCTGTCCCCCATTGCCCGGCACCGGTCTCGGTGACAACCTTATCGACGCCTTCATTCCTTGCGTAATATGCCTGCGGAAGCGCGGTATTTATTTTGTGGGACCCGGTAACGGTGGCGCCCTCATATTTCAGGAATATTTTACCACTGTAACCAAGGGCCCTCTCCATATTCCTTGCCCTTATGAGTGGCGTTGGGCGGCCAATCTGCTCGTAACCCTCATACACTTCCTGGGGAATTTTCTCATACCGTTTTACCGTGAATTCCTGCCTGAGAACTTCCCTTGGGATGATCCTGTTAAGGAGATCTATTGATGAAAAGTCCCTCTCGTTATCCCTTGGGGGCGGGAGAGGTTCCGGTAGATCCGGGATGACGTTATACCACTTATCCGGTATTATATCGATCTTATTTGACGTTAGCATTAATAGTGTGATTAATGCATATTATATAAACATTTATGTATTATATTTCAGTTCATATATTTATATCTTCTCGCCAGCAGGAATTACAGCTCTGCACATCGTTGTACGTAAAGTCAGTTAACGAAAACTTGATCCGGTAGTATACGAGAGATTTCATAAACTGATTTGACCTGATAATGGATTTCGCAAGATAAGATGGGATCTAGAATCCTAATTGAATACCGAAAGATTCCAGTTGTTCAATAAAAATGAAATCGTAAGGGATAAACTAAAGTACAGATCAGAAGCATTTCGATTCTATTACCGAATTGAACGAATCCTCTAAATTTCCAGGATCAT
>JAVRLU010000108.1:0-2375 GCA_031961165.1 Thermoplasmataceae archaeon | reverse complement strand
GTGAAACTGAAATCATGTTATTAAGATTTTCCTGATTATGATCCGCATTCGCATGCAAAAAAGGTCAGACATGTAATACGGCGATCAACGTATTTCATGCCGATCCTTTCTTTGTATATCTATCAAAAAACTCAAGCTTTCTCTTCAGCCGATCTTGCATATTTCTTACGTTACCATGCCTGGCGTGCTCATGAGAATCGCCCGGATAACGTACCATAACGGAAGGGACGCCATTCATTTTCAGGGCGATATACATCTGTTCAGCTTGCTCGATCGGGCACCTGAAGTCATTTTCACCATGGATGAACATTGTTGGCGTCCTGACGTTCTTTGTGTGAAAAACAGGCGAGAAGTCTATCATCTTTTTCAAACCTTCAGGACTCCATGGATCCGATACTCCTATCTCCTCGGGATTGAACCAGAAACCTATATCGCTTGTTCCGCACATGCTTATGAGGTTTGAAACGCATCTTTCGGATATTGCACACTTAAAACGATTGGTTTTGGTTATCGCTGCATTCGTCATATAACCACCGTATGATCCTCCAGTTATTGCAAAATTATCTTCCAAGCCGTATTTTTGAATCGCAGCATCCATGAATGAAATAATATCTTCGAAATCCTTCCCTCCCCAATCTCCAACACACTGCCTTGCGAATTCTTCACCGTATCCGGCACTTCCTCTCGGGTTCCCGAAAATTACGTTATATCCGTTAGAGTGCAAATAATTGAATTCAATATAATATGCGTTTCCATAGGCAGTTTGAGGGCCGCCATGCACGAAAACAATAGTTGGATCATCTTTCGATGAGATCATGATCCACGCTTCTTTACCATCTACTTCGATCCTTTCCGGTATCGATCCCTTTACATCCGCATTTGGATCGTAAAAACCACCATCATATTTCATGACCGAAGGCTTTTCAAAAGAGGTGTATATGTATGCAATTTTTCCGTCATGAACTGTAAAAGACAGGATATTTATTCCATCATCCGTCATCTTTTTTAGGGTACCGTTATACGAGTACAATGCGGATGACGATCCATTTTCAACTACAAAATAATAACTGCCTCTATCGAAAAGAATCTTATTGGATGACGGGACAAAATGATCAGTTATGATGTTGTTGATATCATTATTCAGTCTTATTTCTACATTCTTTTCCGGGAAGATGAGGCGGTTCGCGGCCCATGGAATCGTTCCTTCCCTGTGGCCTAGGTAGGCAACTTCCCCGGTATCGGACAGGCAAATACTGGTTACTTCTCCACTTCTGTCGGTCAGTTTTTTGAATTTTCCAGTCTCAATGTCGAGATCGTATACGTCCGAAAGACCCGTATCATCATTTTCAATAGTCGCAGAAAATATTACCCTTTTTCCGTTTGAATATACATCGGTAACATCAAAATCCCCAGATACAAGATCCGTGATCTTTTCATCTATCAGTATCAACTTGTATCTGGTTCTCAGGTATCCCTTTGAATCGTACCTGTACTTCAGTTTCGTTACTTCAAACGGCCGATCATCATCGGCGGCATCCCTGACTACTGCCAGGATGGCATCGTTGTGGAATATGTAATCGGATATTTCCTTATTCCGGTATATTTCGCGCGGTTCGCTGTATGGATCCATTACCATCAGAGCCTGGTAATCCTTTTCTGACCTTATGAAATATAAAGAATCACCTCTCATTTTTGGCAGGGATTCCTTCCCAGAGAATGTTACACGCCTTGCCTTTCCATTCTCAAGCACCATTATAGAAGATTTATAATCGTCCTCTATCCAGTTTTCAGTGAACAGAATCCTATCGTCGCAGATCTGTGGATCCGATAAAAGTCTGATATGGTAAGCTTCTTTTTCATTCATGATATGTGATAAGATGATTTTTATATAGACTTTGTTGTTAACTGTAATTGTGATCCGTTTCGAAATTATAAAAGCATGTATGCCGCATTACCATAATGGGATGTCGCAATACAGCATTGAACATCGATCTAAATTATGAAGAATGTTAACAGAAAGATTAGTTTCTACGATGAATATTGATGATCTTTGGAAAATAAGACCACTTGTAATAGGGATTCTTTTAGCTATTATATTTCGAAATGCTAAATTCAAGCAAAATGATCATCGATGATCATTGATATCATGTGAATTATCGTTATATGGGCCTCCTGAATGAGAGATGTTACGTCAGAATCGACGTTAATCGTGAGGTCTGCGTATTTTTTTAATTCACCACCAGATTTTCCGGTCAATGCGATTGTAAAACATCCCATTGATTTCGATCTTTTAACAGCTTCTATAACGTTCTTCGAATTTCCTGACGTACTGATTCCAACGACGCAGTCGCCCTTCCTTGCCAGGGCCTCTACCT
>JAVRLU010000107.1:0-2418 GCA_031961165.1 Thermoplasmataceae archaeon | reverse complement strand
CCGCGATCCTCAATCTTTGACCATGAATCACCGTCGAAGATTATATTATCGCCCTTCCATGTTTCACCTATAAAATTGACATTTATGTGCTCGGATTCCATGGCCGAGGCAAAGTCCTTGTAATCCTTTTCGTCTATGGAAAATAGTATTTCATAGTCTCCGCCGTATCCTGCTGCAATGTCGTATATTCCTGCTTCCGATATCTCTGATGCCTTTTCAACATTCTTATCGTATTTTATCTCATCCCTTATTATGCGAAATCCGACACCGTAATCATTTTTCATCTGTGAAAGCGATGCAAAGAGGCCGTCCGAGAGATCCATCATGAATTTGGCCCCGTACTCGCTCATTATCTGGGCCTCCCTGATCCTCGGGCTGATGCCAAGCATCATCTCGATTCCCATCTTTGTCATGTATCCGCTCTTATAGAATATGTACCCGCTTGCCACCCTTCCAAGATCGTTCGTATAACCAACCATCTGCTTTTCTGCGATATCTGATCTTTTTCGTGTCAGTTTTTTTGTTTGTGTACCTATGGCAATGCCGGTCAGCGTTATATCATCGCCTTCCTTGAGATCGCCGCCTATGAAATCCGTATCGTACCTCTTCAAAATTTTTACCATGCCCTGCTCCATTCTTTCGAGAAAGTCCATTTCTATATCCGGACTTATTGAGTAAGCCGTCATGAATGCCAGTGGTTTTCCCGCCATTGCCGCGATATCGCTCAGGTTTATGGATGCAAAAAACTGCCCTATGAGGTACGGATCCGATCCCTTGGGCATATGTGTTTTCTGGCCTATAACATCGGTGGTAATGAGAAAATAGTTATCGCCATTGTCTATGAACGAGCAATCATCCTTATACGGCAGGCCCGTTATGCCCGAAAGCACGTTTATTATCTTCCTTTCCCCAAGATCCCTCAATTTCATTACGATCACTTTTACGTTAGGAATGCGGGATGCCAGGACGCATTGCCGCCATTTCCCCTGCTTCTATAATGAAGCCTGCAAAGGATGTCCTATTGGAACGAATCACTTATTTTTTCAACCTTATAATCATTAATTACTGGGTTTGCAAGGATCTTATCGGCTATTTCCTGGACCTCATTCTCGTCCGCAGCATCGAAATAATAGACCTTTGATACTTTAGTATCCCTCACGCTTCTATAGCCCAATATCCTGATATTCTTCTGGATCGCAAGCGCTTCGGGATCTTCAACTCCCTTCTTGTATGAAACCTCGATTCTGAAAAGCATGAAAAGGTTATTTATTTGTATAAATTAAACTTTGACATTCTAACGGATAATTTTATTCAGTGCTTTTTTTCAAGCTTATTCGTTTTACCTTTAATCTTATAATATACGAAACCGGAAAAACCGGATAAAAGGCGCATGATATTGAATATATCATAATTTAAGCCAATGGAGGTGTGGGAAAAAACATCGGGATGCTTTTCCGCAAGCTGGCCCCTTCCGTATCCATTCCAGAATGCCTGCCTGAGATACGATGGCAAATCGTTGCGGACCTTTGCATAAACTATACACGTATCGCAGTAACCGAACTTAAAGCCGGATTTTGCCGCCCTTATATTTAGATCTATATCCTCTGCAGTTACGAAAGATTCATCAAAACCGCCAATCTCAAAAAATTTCTGCTTTCTGTAACCCAGGTTAACGGAAGGCGCAGTAACTTCAATATCGTTATAGAAGACCTTCACCCTCTCCTGCCTGAAATGATCGTTACCGACAAGCACTGTTTTTCCTATGACAGCGTCGTATCCGGCATTGAAGAGCTGGGCCATTCCCGATACCCATTCCTTGGAAACGACAGAATCCCCGTCCGTGAACAGTATGGTATCGTATTTTGCGTTCTTTGCCCCTATGTTCCGCCCGCCGCCCCTTGAACACCGTTCCCGTATATATTTGACGTCATGAAAAAAGGTGACTCTCTCCATCGTGCCGTCCTCGCTCATATCGTCAACTATTATTATTTCAATATTGGGATACGACTGGGAAAAAAGGCTCTGAAGAAGGGAAACGATATGCCCGCCTTCATTTTTGACGGTTACAACAATAGAAATTCCGGATACCCCACTGTCCTGGCCGTTCTGGAGAGACATTCAGATTCACAGTACTTAATAGGATAGAAAAATAAAAATCATACCCAGTCGGCCCTATCGAGATCACGTTCATCTTTAGTCTTTCTCTTATATTCCTTGTAATGTTCTTTGCAAAGATGCACTTTTGTCTTATCAGTTTTCAGAGTAAAAACCTTCTTTGCCAGATCAGAAGGGACTGTTTTGAAGCGAACCTTATCACATCCAACGACATCACAAATTTTTTCCATTGCAGAGTTAACGGTTAGGGAATTATTAATCTTTATGATTCATAAACGATTTTTTTATCCATTTATTATATGG
>JAVRLU010000106.1:0-2428 GCA_031961165.1 Thermoplasmataceae archaeon | reverse complement strand
TCACCGTTTCGACATTTTCAAAACTGATGTATGTAATCGAAACTGTATCCTCCCTGACAGGGAATTTATTTGATACGAATGCTGGGGTGCCGCAGGAAAGGGATTCGAATACGGATAAACCGAATGTATCAGCCTTGGCGGGATATACGAAGATCCATGATTCTCTAAGTTTTTCTATCTTTTCTCTTTCCGATACGTATCCATTTACGGTTACGTTATTCAATTTTCTGTTCTTCACAATCTTTTTAACGTTTTCAAGCTCAGGGCCTATCCCGCACAGATCAAAGGATACGGGATCATTCCTCATCTTCTCTGCAAGGTTTATTATATCGTAGATACCCTTATCAACCGTCATCCTTCCTATAAAAAGAATCTTCCCTTTTCCCTTTTTTTCAGATGGAGAGTACTTTTCAGTATCTATGAACAGTGGCAGTATCCTTATATTCTTGATTCCGTGTTTGCTGAGCAGGCCGCCGGCATCGGAACTTGGCACGAGGACGATGTTCGCTTTTTTATATATAAAAGTGCTGTACTTCCATGCGATAGAAAATATAAGATTTTTTAACGGCATTTTTATTGAATTCTGCATATTTGTGAAATCAGTATGGAATGTTGCTATAACGGGAACGTTCAGCCGCCTCGCAGCCAGATAGCCGATGGAGCTCATAAAGAAAGTGTTGTGTATATGTACGATGTCAGGCTTCGCTTTCAGAACCTTCCTGTATAAGAAAAAGGGGAAGATATTGACGGGCATCCTGTACTGATCATACGGTGGAAAGGGCACCGTTCTTGGTATAATAACATTTTTCTCGCTTGCATCTCCAGTAAGTGAAAAAACCAAAACATCTATGCCCCTCTTTTCCAGTTCCCCCTTTACTTCCTTCAGATAAGTCGATACACCATCAGGAGTCGGATAGTATGTATCCGTGAAGTATGATATTTTCAAATTCTTGCCTAATGGATAATACACCTGAAACATTAAATTTTTTCCCCTTTCATATTTTAAATTGGAAATTCGTGCAGAAGGCGTTTCTTATAGCGAAAGTCATGAAAATGCCAGAACGTGATTGAACGGAAAGAAATTTTTTGTTCATTTGAGGGTTTATAAAAAAGGATCATCTTACGACTTTAACGAGTCTGTATTTTCCATAGCCATATAAGACCCTTGCGTAGCCGCTTTTCCACAGATCGGTTCTCGTATCTATATACAGGTGATCCATCCTTTCCATCTTTTCCGGCGAGGCAATTATTATTATATGGTTTTCATCAAGGTTTGAAAGGACGCGATCAGAAAGTTGCTTATTCCCCCTGCCTATGAGGAAGAACTGTCCCCCAACTGGAGATATTATCAAAACGGATTCCCTTTTGGTAATATCATAAATATCAGATTCGCCGGCATCCTCCTTTATCAGTTTTTTATCTTTTATAATATCGAATCCAAGAACATTCGTTTCTATGCCCATCTCCTTAAGAAGGGCCTTGCATGTGGTTCCGGGGCCTATTATATAATACCTGTCATCCATCCTTTCCAAGAGGTATTCAATTGCATCCTCCTCGTTTTCGGAATCATACTCGGCCTTCGAGTTTCTGACAATATCATCAAAATGCGGCACTTTAAGTGTTCCATATTGCTTTACATTCAAGATACCATGCGAATAATCGTCTTCGTTTATATCGACGACCTCGGCAACCTCGGTTTCTATTTTCCCATCCTTCAGGATCCTTATCAGCGCGTTTGCAGCATGCTTTACGCTTATTGCGAATACTGAACTGTACATCTTCACGCCCGCCGGTACCCCTATAACCGGTATATCCGGGCTGATTGAATTCATCACATCCCTCGCCGTCCCATCGCCGCCCACAAATACGAGTACATCAATTCCCTTCAAACCCTTGACGAATTCGATCGTATCCTTCCTTGTAGAAGGCACGGAAATCACGTAAGTTTCGATATATTTGTAATTCCTTTCCCTTACTAGGTCTTCCCCCATATAGCCCGATGGTACATAAAATAAGATAGAGTTTGCATAATCAGATAGGTTATCAAGAAACGCGTATGCCTTCGCAATAGAAACAGAATCCGAAGCACTTGAAAGCGTTAATCCATCGGATCCCTTCATATTTTTTGTTGATCCATAACCGGCCACGGGATTCACAAAGAAAGCTACCTTCATATGCAGTTAATCGTAAAGGTATAAATGAACCATGCCCTCAGCTTAACCGTATATACATTTCTGATGACTGCATATTTTTTTAATTAAATTGCAATATACTCTATGGAAAGCACGAGGACAGCTGACGCTCGAAAGGGTGAGGAAAGTCCCCCCTCCACGGCGGGTTCCAACCGGCGCAAGCCGGTATCTCGAGAGGGATGGTAAAGATAAAAGAAAAAAACGTTTTCCGGTAAAGAATGATTCCTGAAGGATGA
>JAVRLU010000105.1:0-2430 GCA_031961165.1 Thermoplasmataceae archaeon | reverse complement strand
GCTTCCCTTACCGTGATTCTTTCTGATCCGGCCAGATATTCAGCTATAGCCAGCGTCATTTCAATGGTAACATCACTATAGAATCCGTTTCTCTTCATGTAAGCTTCCATGAAATCACCTATTCTTATCCTCCACTTCTCCCTGATGTTTACGGCTATGGACTTGAGCTGATGATTCAACCATTCCTGCCGGAACCTCTTATCAGTTTCATTTATGAAATTATCCACAGTATCGATAGAAAGACCTATAAAATCCCTGACGTCATTCCAGTAACGGTGCACATTATCCATAATACTGGAATCTCTGGAGGCTTCGAACACTGTTTTCAGTCCCATGCTTAACCCTTTACATGCCATGTAAAGATGGGCCCCGTTTAGAATCCATAACTTCATCCCCTGGTAACCTGCGAGATTATCAACAAGTTCAACTTCCTCCGCATCGTATATCGGCAATGTATAAGAATTTCTATCAGGACCCTCGATCCACCATCTGCCATATTTTTCGGCCATGCACCCGTAATGGTCAGTATAGCCTTCATTTTCCTCGAGAAAATGCAGCGTTTGCTCATCGGTAAGTGAAGTCACAATCCTGTCCACCAGTGTGTTCTTGAAAAGCACATGCTCCTTAATCCATCTTTCAAATCTGTCTCCAAGGTTCCAGAGTTTTAACTGCCCGGAAATCCTTTCGGAAAGCAGGTTTCCA
Source organism: Thermoplasmataceae archaeon (assembly GCA_031961165.1). Classification (GTDB taxonomy): domain Archaea; phylum Thermoplasmatota; class Thermoplasmata; order Thermoplasmatales; family Thermoplasmataceae; genus JAVRLS01. Next base: position 1,728 of record JAVRLU010000105.1, on the reverse strand, counting down.
TTTCCGGATATAAGTTCAGTGGGAAAGACCGCTATGGGAGAATTTACGTTCGAGATATATCTTCTATAAAGAAGTGATGTTATAATTCCTATGAATGTCCCTGGTACCAGAGTCTCGTCGAAAGTTTCCTCATCAATCTGGTATCCGGCTTCAGTCGAATTTGTAATAACTGCCTTTAAATCCGGGCTTGTTGATATACTCACTATATTTTTCCATTCACTATCAAGAAAAAATGGAACAACAAAATTAATTTCCAGTGCAGAGGCTCCTTTCTGATCCCTGAAAATAACATTATATTTCCCTCCCTGCTTTTTCATACCGGCAATGTTTGCAGATCCACTTTTTCTTATGTTTGTCATTGCAACAAGGCCCTTCCATCCCCTGACTCGCATCTGGTAAATTACGGGATCGATCAGGGCTCTAAGCAATTTTCCTTCTCCTATCTGTAAAATTCTGATTTCTTTATCTTCTGCAGGTATTCCCCTATCAATGTACGAAACTTTCATTGAGATTCAACCTCTCTGTATACCGGATCCATGAAGGGTTTCAGCTTACGTCCATTTGGCCCGGCCATGAACCAGAGATAATAAAGGCTGTATCCTCCAGCGCCGACAACAGGATGGTATCCATCCGGTATGGCAAAGGCATCTCCAGATTTTACTATATATCCGCGATCCTCTGCATACTTTGAGGAGTAATGTACCTGTATGCCAAAGCCCTCTTTAGGATAAAGCTCGTAGTAATATACTTCTTCAAATGGCAGTTCATCAGGGGGCCTATACTCAGAGTGCCTGTGGGGAGGGTATCCGGACCACTGGCCTGGATCATTTACTGTTTCACCAAGTATAAGTCGATCAACCCGCCCGTCAGCATTATCCACCAGAATATTTCTGACCGTCCTGTTCCACTGATTCTTGCCCCTCCTTACCACTTCTACATCTTTACCATGGATTACAAATGGTGGGAAGTGCTTATCTGAGACTGTTCTGCAGACAAGAATCTTGGAGGAGGAAGATTCTTCTGAAAGCTTTACAGAGTACTTTGAGTGCGTCGATACGTAAGCGAGATCAGCAGGTGCAGAGAATACAGAATCTCTTCCTCCTATTTTTTCAGCATCACCTGAATCTACCTTCACTGATACAGTTCCATTCAGAGGTACAATAGCAGCTTCCTCTTCATCCAGTTTACCTTCGTAACCATTGTGGTTTCGATCAAGATAGAGGATCCCGAATCTTAAGTAATTCAGGTGCTGCTCATTTCCGAAAATTTCTTCGTATCCCGTTTTTTGTTCACGAGTCGATTTATAATGAAGCATGATATATTTAATAAAATTCAATTATTAAAGATACTGCAGTCCCTGGTTTTTCATTCCAGAAGTTTTTTCAGAAAGGATTTGAGATCTTTAAGAGTAGGATTCGTGGGAGATCAGAATCAATAAAAATTCCCGCTGATATAACAGATTATGGCTGTGAATAATTTTTTTGATCAGTAACGTATTGTTATAGTATTCGCAGTGGCTTCTTTTCGAAGTTTGAGCTCCTGTTTTAATTATATCGTTTTGCAGCGGGCACTAGTAAGTTTCTTATAAGAGTTTCACAGATCAGTTTGGGTATTAAGATAATAGTTGCTAACAGATTAGAAATAACATGCTAATTTTTTAGAAAAGCCTTGTCTGTGTGCTGTCCTCCGAGATATGAAAATTATCCAGATCGAAAATATCATAAACTA
>JAVRLU010000104.1:0-2485 GCA_031961165.1 Thermoplasmataceae archaeon | reverse complement strand
ATTAATAGTATTCAAAACTGATCAAATGACGAAAATAACCTTATTCAACTTTAACTGGGATATAGAAAAACGGTGCCCTATAAATGGTTTCAGCAATATTTTTTTAAGATCTATCCGGATGTATAATAAAGCCAGTAGATAACCCGGATTCTTAAAAAACCCGGATTGCAGCAGATTCGTTAAAAAAATGAGTAACGTATGACACTGGGAGCCGGGAATCGATCCGTAAAAAGATTAAATATAAAGGTTTCTTAAATTCCATATGGAAAAAGGACTAGAGATTGCATTTCAAACTGTAGAGGGCATGGATGAGGACCTCGTACAGGCCCTTGCCGCTCTAACAGCGGAAAATTTTAGCGGAAAATTTGATATATCATACAGGATATTCCTTGTGACTCTTGGCGATCAGAAATATTTCAGGATACTTTTTAAATCCGATTCGCTCACATCCGAACATGTGTTCAACAGGAAGCTTGTCAGGAAAAAATTTGATGAAATTGCGCATATGAGTTACAATGATGTTATGTCCCGCTTTAAGGATCTTAAGAAAGATAATAAGGTAGAAGACGTGCCGATTAAAGAGGTCAAGGAGGAATACGATCTTTGGGAAGATCCGTTGTGGAAATATATATAATTCGACACTCATAGATGTTCATTTTTGCGTCCTTCTTATGAAAATGACTGTTAAAATGGCCCATAGGCTTATAGCACAGGTACCGAAGGTCTCCAGCTCGGCAGATGAACCCCACTTAAGCGTGAAACCGAGTGCAGATGCCAGGAATGCTATAACCAGTGTTGCAGATCCGTAAATGCGCGTTACCATTAACTGCCCTATGCCGTAAACTATTATTGCAATATCCGCCAGTATGAAGAACCAGAGAGAAACAAAATCATGCGGATACGTACCGCCATGGTATATTCCTATTAGGGCCAGGAAAAGTGCCGCTATCATTAAAAATGAGGACCCTGCGGATTGTACCTTATTCCATGAAAAATGGAGAAGCGATACCGCATAAAGAAGAAGCAGTATAGAGGTGAACATTAAACCGACGTTATACACCCACGGATAGTTTGCGCCGGGAGATCCCAGGGCACTGAGAGCATCCTCTGTGAACCTGAACCATGGATTGATCAGTATTGCCGAAAGTATCCACAGGAAAGCAGATATCACGGCTGCTACGCCGGAATACAAAAGAAACTTGAACAATCTCGAAACATCCATGTTTAATAATACGAACGGTTGGATAAATATTATTCCACACGCTTAGGTAACCGTTCGTTTGAGTATTCGATTAATTGCAGGATACCGGCATTATTCATTTGATTACGATAATTTGCCTGATCACTCATGGTGCGGCTCAAGTTTCTCTGAATTACCCGCAAGGTATGATGACAGGATCTCGGAAATAGTTGTGCCCCTTCCTGCAACCAGCTTAATTCCATTTGCGGTGAAATCCGATACAGCCCTCGGACCCATCATTGATGCTATTATTACATCCGGATGTAGGCTTATTATTGATCCATGCACGCCATGGGCGCGAATTTCCTCTTCCTTGCCTTCCCTCTCCTCGTGCGGGCCCTCTCCGGCTGCAAAGGACAAAGACGTGATCTTACCATTGCTGTCCACATCAATCAGTGCAAGGTACGGTGCCCTTCCGAAGTGCGGTGAAGCTCTTGATTCCATTCCATTTTTTTCAAGTGTGGGTATTAATATCCTCATGCTTATCGGTAGGTTATTGCAATCCATTACAAAACACTTATGTGAGGTTTACGGAAGTTTCATTACTTTTCAGAAAAATATTATTTTTTAGCGAAAGGATGGTTTTTTCGTGGCATGAGGGAAGCATTGAATTATCATTTTTCAGATCACAATGGTTTTTCATAAATTAATGAGGATCCTTTATTAATATGTATGCTTCAATTTTTATAATACTCATTTCGTCCGTAGAATTCGAATTGATCCATCGGGCGTATCGATACCGGTTAAAGATGATCGGTATTACGGATTCTGCGTTGCTGTATCGTGAATCGCTAGTTTCGTATACTATTTCCACAGGTGAACGTGACATATGACGGATATTTTCATGAAAATATGGAATCTTACTGTTAATTTCAATCCTGTTAAACTATATGGAAAAGCGATAACGGAAGCTTCAAAATATAATAAGTTGGGATATTTCATTTTTACTTCATAACTGGATTTCGGCCATATGGTCTTGCTTAAAAAACTGCAGGATCATCGCATAGTGTTTCATATATATACACCAGGATGGGACTCCTCTCTCGGATTGAAAAGTAGACCCATTCTATTGAAAGCCCCTGTTCATGTTCTGGAAAGCCTTATCCAGGCCTTCCCTGGATGCGTTCGCAAGATCCACTGTCTGGCCGGCATAGATTTCGTACCTGTCATTCCTTATGCCGTCAATTATGGCATCTGCCAAATCCGAGGATGATATGCTCCATTCGTTTTTCTCCATTTTTTTGC
>JAVRLU010000103.1:0-2574 GCA_031961165.1 Thermoplasmataceae archaeon | reverse complement strand
CGGTCAAAGAAAAATAGAAATACGGGCTCGCATTACAACATCATTGGAAGGAAATAAAAATAAGGGATTTGAAGACTTAACCGGCTTTGTCAGGAGATCGATAAAGGCCAGGTACTTTATATTGCCTATTGCGCTCATAGTTTATGTAGATTACCTTATCTTAAGAAACCTGGAGTATTCAATTATTGCCGTGGTAGCCATATACCTTCTTGCGATTCTTTTTGATATGCTTTTTTCCAGGATAAGCAAAATAACGTTTCCGCTCAGAAGAAGCGCCTACCTGAATTTTGTTTCGCTCGTTATCTGGTCGGTTTTCTTCTGGATCCTGATAGGTTTCAACGCTTTCGGTGACGTAGAAATATCGATGCTCGTATCCATTTCCTCAACCACGATGCTCAGGTTCCTGATATTCTACGTTTTCTACCCCAATGACAGCTTCAAGGAGATTATACCCTCGATGAACTATGTTTATTCCGCCCTGATATTCTTCCTTTTCATATACACGAACGATTACAGGCTGGTCGTTCCATTCGTTATATCATCCCTCATATACGCCATGGCCGCATATTACCTGATAAGAAACTCTACAAAGAAATTTGTAAAGAAGTATAAAACTTCACCATCCAAGATACTTGAATTCTTCCTCAATTCCAACAAGAGGCTTGAAACGAATCCATCGATAAAGAGGTTCTTTGATCACATTTACAGGGTTGAAAGAACCATCCCTGTGAAAGTAATCGATATTAAAGCCGTTGATGGCAAAAGAAAGGTAACGATCGTTATACCGTATATACATCCGGGTCCCTTCGGAACACTGGGAAGCAGCAATCTTCCCCAGCGGCTTCAGGACAGGCTCGCTGATATCGGGGATCTCATGGTTTTCCACAGCACAACGAGCAATGACAATAACTGCAGGGGCGATTCGGATATTGACAGTATAGCATCCGCAGTACGTACAGCCATCGATAAGGCAGAGTACGTTGATACTCTTTCAAGGCCAAAGAAAGTTGTATCTGGCAAATATGTGATTTTCCTCCAGAAGTTCGGGGATTATGGCTTCGGCGCCCTTGTGCCCGAAAAAACGCCGTTCGATGATGTCTCGCTTGATGAGGGGCTCAAAATAATTTCACATATGAAGAAATCTGGAGCAAGGGATTTTGCTGTTATTGACGCACAGAATAATTTCACAAAGAAGGCGCCGGAACTCAGGAACTGTTCGACCACTATCAAGAGCTTTGAAAGGGAGTTCAATAACAACGAATCAAAGTATAAGGCAAAGATAGGCTACTCAAAGTTAATCGATGATTTGCCTGGCCTTGGGCCCTCAGGAATACAGGCCCTGGTAATACAGACGGCTGAAAGGTTCGATGCCATAGTGCTAACTGATTCGAATAACATTACCAGGGACCTGATAGAGAAAGTTAAGGAAAAGGTTAGGGGAATCGTTTCCGGAATTGAGATTTATACGACAGATAATCACTATGTCAACGCTGGAGTCCTCGACGTTTATCCATTTGGAGCCGAGGGCGATCTTAACATACTGGCAGAAAGCATTGCAAACACCGTAATGAAGGCAAAAGGTGATGTCGAATCGGTGATTGTGGGGATGTCCACAGAGGAAGCGACAGTGAAAATGGGTGAAAAGAATAATTTCCAGAATCTAATATCCTCAGTTTTCTCGTCTCTTCGCACTGCAAAGTTCACTGCCATGTACACGTTGCCAGCTTCGGTGGCTGCTTCCTTGCTCGTGTTCAGGTTCATTTAAGCCGTTTTCTTGATAATTTCGATACCGTATCTGAGTTTACCGTAAAAGCAAATTCGGCATTAGCATTGCAGCCGATAAATGCCGTACCCTTTTCCGTAAGAAAATTTAAGGGTAAACTATATTTTTATGCTAATTGATATTCACTTATCATATGCTGAAGAGGTCGATCTGATTGAATGCAGCGGAAATAGATAAAGTAATATCGGATCTGAAGACAGCCCTTTACGCCGAATCACGTTCCAGGAAGATAAAGGAGATAGATCCGGCTTTCTACAAAAATATAAAAGAAGCGATATTCACGCTGCAAAATGAAGCTGACGGATACCTCAAGAATATGGATATAACAAACTACATGGCCAGAAACAGCCTGATTTCAACAATAAGAAACGACATGAAGAGCTTTCTGCAGAGGAGATTCGAAAAGATAATTTCCAGGGCAATATACGACATTGACAGTGACGTGCTTTCCGTTCTCACCCAGGAAGAAAGGGAATTCATAGAGAACATCCACAACATAATAAGCGATGAGTTTTCCCTTCTCCTGTCCTCGAAGAAGGAAATTGAAAAAGAAGAGACACCGGTATCGGAACCCGCTGAAGAGATTGAAAAGGAAACAGAAACTGCTCCCCTGCCGGAGGAAAATATACAGGAAGAAAAGGAAGAGAAAATTACAAAAAGCGATGTTTTAATCATGGTGCTTGAGGATCTGCCTCCAATAGCACAGCCCTCAAGAAACTATATCCTGAAGAAAAACGACATTCTATACGCACCCTATGATCTGGCCCAGATACTTGTGCAGAGGAAGTCTG
>JAVRLU010000102.1:0-2622 GCA_031961165.1 Thermoplasmataceae archaeon | reverse complement strand
TGATATTGGCTTTATTATCAGCGTGTAAAGTATCAGCGTTATTGATCCGAAGATGTACACAAACATCGAAACATAATAAAGCATCAGTGACTGTTTATCCATTTATTTCGCCTCCATGTAAGGTCTCATCACAAAGAATATAACTACCGCCGTAAGCAATATGTCGATTCCGAAGATGATTGTCCATGCTTCCTGGTACCTGAACGGATTAATAACCGCAAAGATCCAGAGCAATATGGCCATTATTAGCTGTATTCCTCCAATGGAATACACAAGTTTAACTGCAGCACTATTTTGCATCTTTTTCACCATCCTTTCTGGCAAATCTCATGGCATATACCGTGACGATTGAAACAAACGTTATGCCCCACCACATATCCATCGTGAGTATTCTTGTCTGGGACAGTCCTGGCTGGCTCAACCCCCAGAGTGCCATTACGGGAATGCCAATCATCATGAATATTCCGAATACCGTTATCATTGGCCTGTCAAGCGGATGTGTTCCCTTATATTTGTCTATGAATGGGAGTATCAGCAGAAAGACGAACATTGCAATTACAAGAGGGACGCCACCTGTTGAAAGGCCATAACCGGCTGTATCCATGAGCTTGTATACTGGCAGTATGTACCAGTCTGGAAATGGGATAGTACCGTATGCTGGAAGTCCGTATGGAACGGCCAGGACCTGTGGAAATACTGCAGAAAACAGTATTATTATGCTTATGAATACAAGAGACAGGAATACGGTATACAGGAGATTGAGCGGAAACCACGGAAGCATTTTCTCTTCCTTCTCATATTTAACACCGTAGGGTCCAGATTTTTCGAAGAGGAAGAAATGAACGAATGCGACCACTATTATCAGTGAAGAGAGTATTGTAACGTGAAGCCCAAGAAGATGTGAAAAGGCCTGCGCAGATGTTCCGTTTCCTATCAGAATCGATACAAGCCAGTTCGCCAGCCCGGGGAACAGCCTGCCTATTATGCTCCTCTCAACGAGTATTTCCCCTATGTGCATGGCATCTATCCCTATGTATGTGTCAGTAAGGATGTATCCGAAAATTGCAGTAATATAAACAAGAGCGAACAGTACTACGCCAAGTATCCATTGCAGCCATCTCCATTTCCCCCTGTAAGCACCGGCAAAGTAATTCCTGAACATGTGTGCGTATATCAGGACAATCATTGCATATGCCATGTACAGATGGGAAGTCAGTATAGCGGTCCCGAGTGGAACCGTATTCATAATTGCAAGTGTTGAAGAATAGGGATTTCCTGACTGGTAATAATAAAAGAGGAGTATGCCAGATATTGAGAGATATACAACCGCAGCCATAAGAAGCGATCCTGTCCAGTAGTCAAGCCTGTATTCCTTCTTCGATATCGGCTTAAGCACAATCTTGTAGGATCCGGGAACCTCTTCGTCCGGTTCAGCCAGTTTCTGGAAATTGTATTCATTTTTTTCAGTCATAAAAACACCTAGAACCTCCCTGACCAACTGAAATTGGAGCTTGAGACAACGACGGACTTGTAGACGCCGAGATTGGCATCGTATGGCAGCGGATCTCCCCCCGAAAGATTTTCATCCTCGACCTCTGGCCCGTACGGGCTTCCGGAAGGATTCCAGATATGACCTCTTATTACGGCATTAACAGGATTCATTTTAACGGCATACAGGTAATCAGTAGCATCGTCATGTGTGAAAATAACCTGCGGAAGGGAATGATTTGCAGGACTTGGAGCCGGGCCATTATTATAGAGGTTGTGGGGACCCGCCGTAGGATCGTACTGGCTTCCGTGGCATTTGCAGTATATCAGGCCATATTTAGGCCAGTTCTGTGATGTGTAGCCAATCAGCTGCGCCTCAAAAGGTATTGATTCTCCGGGATGGTAATCCAGTAGAGGGACAGTGCAGCCGAGATGCTGGCATATACCGCTGTACGCAACGATGCTGTCTGTGCCGCCGGTTGAATTCGTTATATATATGGCATCAGGCACCTTTATATTTCTCAGTCGGAGAAGGATATTGGGTTCATCCTGCAGTGGATAGTTGAAGACAAGTATAGGATAGCTCGTGTTGTCCGGAGTCGCATACGGTATCTCGCTTGCTTTTATCGGGTTTCCTGACGGATCCACGAGCAGCGATACCGGATACTTGCCGCTGTAAGCCGATACAGGTACATTTCTTGTTGTTGGAACAAAAAAGCGTTCCAGTGAAACTCCACCAATAGCCAGAGAAAAGACGGACAGTGCAGCTCCTTTTATGAATGCCCGCCTGTTCTGATCACTGGGAGTATCCTCTTCATGGGGTTTTTGCGACATTATCATCGATAACCGGGTAATTTACTTAAAAATTATGTAACCGTTATATTGATCATTATAGCGCAATTATTATCGGAATGATGGCACATGGTTTTTAAACGTTTATGCACTTTTTTGGTTACTCACCTTAATATATATGAAAAAATTATTTAAAAATTATAATAAATAGTTTGTCATTGCTACAACTAATTTTACGTACATAGTATATAAATATTTTGCAATTATTTATAAATAACATGTCAAATCAATTGATACCCAATTCTTTTTGATAAGGCTAAGTAAATCGTTTTCTTTTTAAAT
>JAVRLU010000101.1:0-2641 GCA_031961165.1 Thermoplasmataceae archaeon | reverse complement strand
CCACCGGGCCCGCATCTAGGATCTGGACCCACAACAAATGGATATATCACATATTCCTTAGCAAGCTAGACAAGATAGAGTTGTACCTTAGTCTTATGGCAACTGGAAATGTGATCCTCGAAATAACTGGCATAAGAACTATCAACAGGTATCTGTGCAATGCTGAAAGGAAAGAGATGGATTACATATGAACTCCTTGAATCCCTCTTCAAGGGCTTCAGTAAATATGGTGATTATTTTCTGGACGCACTGAAACAAACAATTACCAATCCATACTTTTCCACAAGAAATGTTCTGAAAACTGTGAGGAGTATTCATAATTGCAATGTAATTAACGCAAAACTTCAGCATTGTTCTTACTCCTATTATTAACCTCCCGGTTTTACAGTTCTGTGATGGCTCGGACCAATATCTTTAAACCTTTTAAGAAGAGTAAAACTATACTGAGCTATGAATGAAAAGCTCAAAGAAATACCATTTGAGCAGCTCTTTAAGGATCTGGAATCCTCGAAAGATGGCCTCAGTGAAAATGAAGCCAAAAGAAGGATATCAAAATACGGTTATAATGAGATAACAGAGAAGAAAGAGAATCGTGTTTTAAAATTTCTGAAAAAATTCTGGGCTCCTGTTCCCTGGATGCTAGAATTAACAATCGTTCTGACCTATGTGCTCGGCAAGTACCTCGATATGTATATAATCCTTTTCCTGCTCGTTTTCAACAGCATCGTCAGTTTTGTCCAGGAATCAAAGGCACAGGATGCCATAGAACTCCTTAAGCATAAGGTAAGCGTGAATGCACGTGTTCTCAGGGACGGTGAATGGAAGATGATTCCTGCACGTTACCTGGTTCCAGGCGACATAATTCATGTCAGGATGGGCGATATAAATCCTGCGGACGTAAAGGTGATCGATGGTGAAGTTGAAAGTGATCAGTCCATGCTCACAGGTGAATCACTTCCCGTTCATATAAAGGAAGGCGGTGTTCTTTACTCAAGTTCCATAATAAAAAGGGGTGAAGCAACAGGACTGGTAACATCGACAGGATCGAACACTCTCTTCGGAAAAACAACCGAACTGGTGCAGACAGCTGGCGTAAAATCACATCTCGAATCGCTCATAATGAACATTGTGAAGTATCTTGTCGTTATGGATGTAGCCCTGATAGCTGCCCTGATCCTCTATTCCCTATTCACTCATGTCAGATTGAGCGATGTGATACCTTTCTCCCTTGTCGTTCTAATCGCTTCTGTTCCAGTCGCCCTGCCCGCCACCTTTACAATGGCAATGGCCATAGGAGCCCTTGATCTTTCAAAGAAGGGAATTCTCGTTACAAGGTTGACGGCAGTTGAGGATGCAGCTTCCATGGATACGCTCTGTCTTGATAAGACGGGTACCATAACAAAGAACCAACTGAGTGTCGATCGGCCTATTCCAGTTGAAGGCAGTGAAGACGATCTTGTAAGATATGCAATGATCGCTTCCGATGAATCATCGCAGGATTCAATTGATATTGCAGTCATAAAGTACGGGAAAGAGAAGAAATATGATATATCCTCAATTAAAAGGATAAAATTTACCCCGTTTGACCCCGCAATAAAGAGGACTGAAGCGGTAATAGAGGAGAATGGAAAAACCGTTACAATAATGAAAGGTGCACCTCAGGTTCTCTTAGGAATGTGCAATCCGGAAAAGAGTGAAATTATAATGGGAAGCATCCGGGATCTTGCCACCCGCGGGTTCAGGACGATCGCTGTGGCTAAATTCGTTGACGAACAAAAGTATTTCATAGGGGTCATTCCTCTCTACGACCCTCCAAGGGACGATTCCAAAAAATTCATAGAGAAGCTCAAGGGTGCGGGCATAGTCCCGAAGATGATAACCGGCGATTCCGCATCCATAGCTGAGGAGATTTCAAAGGAGGTCGGAATAGGGGATAGGGCATGCAAAATATCGTCGCTCAAGAAGGACAAAAATTCCATAGACAATTGTGATTCTATAGCCGAGGTATTTCCTGAGGATAAATACGATGTTGTTAAGTTGCTTCAGGAACAGAAACATATTACGGGTATGACGGGGGACGGCGTCAATGATGCGCCGGCCCTGAAGCAGGCAGAGGTGGGAATAGCTGTATCCTCTGCAACAGATGTTGCAAAGGCCTCAGCGAGTATAGTCCTAACTCACGAAGGGCTGACTGATATTGTATCCGCTGTTGAGGATGGGAGAAAGATCTACCAGAGAATGTTGACATATACCCTGAATAAGATAATAAAGACGATGCAGGTTGCAATCTTTCTCACTTTATCTTTCTTTGTCGTACGTTTTTTCGTTACAACACCGTTTGATGTTATACTGCTACTCTTTGCCAACGATTTTGTAACAATGTCAATAGCTACGGACAATGTGCGATACTCAAAAACCCCTGAAAAGTGGAACGTTAGATCGCTGGTGGGATCATCAATTTCATTGGCCATGCTTATAGTGTTGGAAAGTTTCTTTGTGCTCTGGACAGGCCTGGAGTTGAAGCTATCAATTCCAGAGATCCATACATACATATTCGATATGCTGGTATTTTCAGGGCAGTTTACCGTTTATATGGTAAGGGAAAGAAAGAGGTTCTGGCATTCAATGCCAAGCAAATATC
>JAVRLU010000100.1:0-2662 GCA_031961165.1 Thermoplasmataceae archaeon | reverse complement strand
GAACATTACTGAAAACGGGGATACGACGTATTCAGATTTTGTTTTCAACGGCCACGGTCTCTCGCTTCTTGGAAACCATGAGGGTACGTTCTCAATCATGGATCTTAAGGACGGAAAGATACTATGGAAACGCCAGGGATTGGTTTACCCGCTGTATTCCCCGGCACTTTCATATTCCGCAGGAAAATATCTCCTGGCATTCTCCGACGCAAGGACTCCGCAGAGGATGATCGTTATTGAGAATGGGAGGATGCGTGAAATAGGGATGCCCGATCAGGAAAATGATTTCATATCGTATCCAAGCGAACTCGTTGAATGGAACGGAAAGGACGGAATGAAGATCTATGGCTTTTTCAGATCCAGGAACCCGGAGGATCCGGTCATAGTCTACATACATGGCGGGCCAACATCGTTCTCGCCGGAGGCCTTCATGGATCGCATAACCCCGTACCTTGGAAAACACTATTCCGTATTCCTGCCAAATTACAGGGGGAGCATCGGCCTTGGGAGGAAATACGCTGAAGCCAACAGGGGCGATATGGGCGGAAAGGATTTTGATGATATAATCGAAGGCATAGAATACCTGAAGAGAACCGGTAAAATTAGGACGGACAGGATATATATCACTGGAGGGTCGTATGGCGGCTTCATGTCGGCGCTGGCCGTGATGAAGACCGATATCTTCAGGGCCTCGGTGGCGCTGTTCGGGATAGCGGACTGGATAAGCTTCCACGGAACGAGCAACCTGTACTACTGGGATGAGATACACTATGATCAGAGCCCCTATGCTTTCGATAAATACGTGAAATTTTCACCGCTCATGATTAAGCATGATGTGAAAACGCCCGTTCTTCTCATGCATGGCGAGGACGACAAATACGTTCCAATATCCCAGTTCTACCAGTTCTTCAGGTACCTGAAGGACAACGGAAAGGAAACGAGATTCCTGGTTTTTCCAAGAGAGGGCCATGGTTTCAAGGAAAGGATGCATATGATACGCCAGTATGACGAAACGATAAAATGGTTCGAAGAACATAAATAAAACGTAATCACTGAAAAGGCTTAAATCAGAATATACATTACCTTTTTTGCGGGGCCGTGGGGTAGCCTGGTATCCTTCCAGCTTCGGGAGCTGGAAACTCCGGTCCAAATCCGGACGGCCCCATCTCTCTTTTTAAAAAATAAAAATAGAGACGATTTTTCGATATATTTCTGTTATGATCCGCATTTCATTGAAGCTTATTTTTCACAAAGCCATGTATTATAACACAGAATCTAATATTATGTATCGAACCTGTGAAATAAAATGCACGAACTTTGTTTTTCGCAGAATTTTTTTAAAAAAATATAATTTCCTAAATTCCCGTAGTATTAGGCACTATGACCCCTATCTTTTCGAAAAGAGCTTTCTGATCCTTTGTTAGCTCCTGTACCACTATCTCATGATCGAAGACCTTGCACTTCAGGTTCCTCAAAATATCGAGGGATATCTCGATCGATCCGATTTTCTTCTGCAGATCCATGTATACGATAAGCGATAGGAATATGAGGAATAGGTATCCTCTCAGTGCTTCTTCCCCGTGAACCCTCAGGGGGAGGATCGACAGATCATCCTTGGAATAGGAGAATGCCTTCTCAACGAACTGCCTTGTGTAATACATCGGTATCAGATCGTTTATATCTATTTCCGAAGAGCTCATGAGAACCATGAATCCCTTTCTCTTGACAGCGAAAGGATCGTAGTCCTTCTGGTGCTTGAGAAGGTATCTTCTCAATTCCCTGCCCCTTCTCTCAGGATCGAGAACTGTGTAAAGGAACACATCATGGCCGGCAAATTCCCTTTTCCGTGATACAATGAACATTATCCTTTTGGCGTATATAACCGATCTTTCAGGATCCTCCATATCGTTTATCGATTCAATGCATTCCCTGTATATGGTACGGTTTGCCGGTACCCTGATGAGGAAATCCATATTTTTATTAAGCATCGATCTTATGTTGTCCTCTGAGAAGAAACCGGCATCCATTATCGTCATGGACGATTTTATTCCAAGATCCTCCATCTCTTTATTTGTCGTTTCCAGCGATGATACGTCAAGGATGCTTCCTGGTATGTAACGGAAGTACAGCGGCCTGTTCCTCTCACGATCCATGACCAGGAGAAGCTTGATCTCCTCATCAACCGTTTCTGAGGAATATCCCCACTGCGTCGATTCTATACCGATCTGGTTTGGCAGGGCTGTGGTATCGATAGATATGCCTGATTCAGGGGGATGCAGATACGTTTTATAGAAATCCCTTATAATGGATTCATCTCCGAACCTAACAAGGAATTCAGATATCCTCTGGGATCTCAGATCTCCAGGTGCAATATACCTCGCTATATTTCCTTCATGCCATATTTCCGCCCTTCTCATTTATGCCTTCCTTAGAATGCGGTAGAGAATCAGTGGAAGTGCACCTTTCTCCTTTGCGAATGTATAGACATCTTCCATGTGCTTTTCCATAAACTTCATGACAAAGAACGAGTCTCCGAAATCAAGGATCATCTTCTCCTTTTCTGTTCTAATTTTTTCTGGCCTCGTTATCATCCCGGTGAGTGGATCAAACTGTCCAAGATACCTGCTTTTCTGTGCAGGTTTCTTCTTTTCCTTGTCATAGT
>JAVRLU010000099.1:0-2712 GCA_031961165.1 Thermoplasmataceae archaeon | reverse complement strand
AAACTGAGGTTCGATTAATCTGAATAAATTTAAATACAAATTTTCTATATTGATAAAGAAAGTGTTTAATATTAAACGCTTATTATCAACTTGAGTTTTTAGGAAGTGAATTTATGAATGGAACACTTGAAACTGGAACAACAACTGTAGGTTTGACATTAAAAGATGCAGTCATAATGGGGACGGAAAGAAGAGTTACAATGGAAAATTTCATCATGCACAAAAATGGTAAGAAGCTTTTCCAGATAGATACATACACATCGATGACCATTGCCGGCCTTGTAGGCGATGCCCAGGTCCTTGTAAGATACGTAAAGGCAGAACTTGAGCTTTACAGGCTGCAGAGGCGTGTGAATATGCCCATTGAAGCCGTTTCAACCCTTCTGTCAAATATGCTGAACCAGACGAAATTTGCCCCTTACATGGTACAGCTCCTCATTGGTGGTATAGACACGGCTCCACATGTCTTTTCAATAGATGCAGCCGGAGGATCTGTTGAGGATGTATATGCAAGCACAGGTTCAGGATCGCCTTTCGTTTATGGTGTACTTGAAAGCCAGTATAAGCCTGGAATGACTATTGATGAGGGTGTAGATCTGCTTATCAGGGCGATAAGCGCTGCAAAGCAGAGAGATTCAGCCTCCGGAGGCATGATAGATATTGCCGTAATTACAAAGAAGGATGGCTACCAACAGCTCTCCACTGAAGAGATAGAGAGCAGAATTAAGAAAATGAATTTAATACTATAAAAATATTTTATTTTATTATCTAGGTGTTTATAAGATGAGTTTTCGTGATTATCTGGAAGAGACGAGAGTTATATTTGACAAACTGTATCCGGACAACAAGATTACAGATATAGATTATGAAGGGCCCACTATCGTCGTCTATACAAAGGACCCTGAACTTTTTGCACGCCGCGATGATCTTGCGAGGCAAATAGCGCAGGATATAAGGAGGCGCATAGCCATAAGGCCTGACCCGTCCATACTTACGCCAGAAGAAAGTGCAAAAGAACAGATAGCAAAGATCATCCCTGAAAAGGCCGGACTGGAAGATATATACTTTGAACCGGACACCGGTGAAGTTGTGATAGAGGTTGATGAACCATCGATAATAACGTCAAAGGGCACCGATTACATGCAGGAGATAAAGACAGCCACACAATGGTCTCCACGCATCGTCAGGGCCCCGCCTATGTACTCGCGCACTGTCAAGGAAATCAGGGAATACATCCGCGAGGTCAAGCAGGAAAGGAGGGAATTCCTGCATAATCTTGGCATAAAGCTTTCCGGCCCCCCACTCGTTGGCGAAACATGGGTTAGGCTTACGGCACTGGGCGGCCACTCTGAGGTTGGAAGAAGCGCAACACTTGTATCCACAAAAAACTCACGTGTGCTCATTGATTGCGGGATGATGAATGTTGGCCCGGACAGTGATCCATGGGATGAGGCTCCCTACCTTTATGTTCCGGAGGTACAGCCTCTGAGCTCGCTTGATGCCGTAATACTCACCCACGCACATCTGGATCATTCAGGGCTTTTGCCGCTGCTTTTCAAGTACGGATATGACGGTCCTGTCTACATGACACAGCCAACGAGGGATCTTGCGGCGCTGCTTCAGGAGGATTATATCAAGGTTGCCAGGATGGAGGGTGGAAAGGTTCCGTATGAATCCAAGTACATACGTGAAGAGCTGAAGCACACTATCACGCTGAGATACAATGAGACCACGGATATCACCAGGGACATGAGGCTAACCTTCTATAACGCCGGACATATCCTTGGATCCGGATCCGTTCACCTCCACATTGGTGACGGCCTTTATAATGTCGTTTTAAGCGGGGATGTGAAATTTGAGAAGACGTGGCTTTTCAATCCTGCCAACAATAAATTCCCCAGGGCAGAAACATTCATGACCGAATCGACCTACGGCGGAAGGGATGACTATTCGTATACAAGGGAAGAAGCAACGGAGACACTGATAGATGTTATAAACAGGACATTTGAACGTGGCGGGTCAGTCCTTATACCCGTGTTCGCTGTCGGAAGGAGCCAGGAGGTCATGATAGTCCTCGAAGACGCCATGAGGAATGGAAAGATCCCGAATGCAAATGTATACCTTGACGGGATGATAATGGAGGCAACTGCAATACACGCCGCTTATCCTGAATACCTGAACAAGGAGCTGCGGGAGGCCATAATGGTCAGGAAAGAGAATCCGTTTCTCAGTGAAATCTTCAAGAAAGTGGAAACAAAGAACCAGAGGGAAGATATATGTGAATCCACTGAGAGTAAAATAGTTCTTGCCACGTCCGGAATGATGAATGGAGGGCCGGTAATGGAATATTTCCGTGCATGGGTCGAGAATGAGAAGCATTCCCTTGTATTCGTCGGATACCAGGCTGATGGAACACTGGGGAAGAGGATACAGCGGGGATCTCCGGAAATAACCATAAATGAAGGCGGGAAGCAGACAACGTATAAGGTCAGGATTCACGTCGAAACAGCAGAGGGTTTTTCCGGTCATTCGACCAAAAAACAGCTTCTTGCGTACATAGCGACCATGCAGCCAAAACCAAGGAGAATTCTTGTAAACCACGGTGATAACGGAAAAACCAGCGATTTTGCTAGAACGGTTAAACAGCGTTTCGGAATTGAAAGCTATGCACTTAAAAATCTGGAAACAATAAGGCTGTTATAATTAGAATTT
>JAVRLU010000098.1:0-2731 GCA_031961165.1 Thermoplasmataceae archaeon | reverse complement strand
TGCACAGGAAATACCGGGCACGCCGAATCTGTAAGGATAACGTACGATCCCTCTGTGATATCCTTCAGCGACATCCTTGATATCTTCTTTTCAATGCATGACCCGACTTCCCTCAACAGGCAGGGTGAAGATGTAGGCACACAGTACCGGTCTGAAATCTTTTATATGAATGAAGATCAGAAGAATATAGCTGAAAATTTTATAAAAGACCTTGAAAATAAAAAGGCATTCGATAAACCGATAGTCACAAAGATAGAAAAATTCACGGCTTTCTATCCTGCAGAAGATTACCACAGGAACTATTACAAAAACAACAGTGAACAGCCCTACTGCAAGTACGTGATATCCCCAAAGCTGAAAAAGCTGAAGGAACACTATTCTCCAATGCTTAAAAAACCGTAATTTTTAAAAATAACGGATTTCTAAAGCTTTCTCATCCATATATTTTTTATGCTGTGGTCCTGGTCCTTTTCGAGTATGATCTGCGCTCTGCCCCTCGTGGAAATTATATTTTCCTTCAGGTTAACCTCATTTATCTGCTTCCAGATGCCTGAAGCGATTTTCACCGCCTCTTCATCGCCGAGCGACGCATATTTATTGAAGTATGATTTCTCATTGATGAATGAGGTTCTTTTCAGGATCAGGAACCGCTCAATGAACCATTTTTCCAAAGATTCTATAGATGCATCCACATATATGGAAAAATCGAGAAAATCTGAAACATACATTGATTTTGTGGTACCGTCTTTTCTGACCTGCAGCACGTTGAGCCCCTCAAGGATTATTACGTCAGGATCCCGTATTTCCTGGTACTGCCCTTTTACGATGTCGTATTCAACATGGGAATATACCGGGATCCTGAGCAGTTTTATTCCTGATTTTACCCCGATCAGAAATTTTATCAGCATCCTTATATCATAACTTTCCGGGAATCCCTTTTTGTCCATAATGTTCCTTGATTCAAGAACGGCATTTGGATAGAGGAAATTGTCCGTAGTAACTATATCGACTCTTGGCATTTCATGCGATCTCTCCAGAAGAGTTTTCAGAACCCTGGCCGTGGTGCTTTTTCCAGCTGCAACACTGCCTGCTATTCCTATAACGTACGGAACTTTTTCTGATTTTGTTCCAAGAAACGTGTCCCTGGCAGCATAAAGCCCCTTTCGTGCGTTTATATGAAGGTTGAGGAGCCTAGAGATAGGGAGATAAACAGCCTCGATCTCCTGCAGTGATATGGGCTCATTCAGGCCTTTCAGGAACGCTATGTCTTCTTCACTGATAGTCATTGGCATATGATCCCTGAGCTTTGACCATTCTTCCCGCGTGAAATGGATAAATATATCATTGTCTTCAAACACGTACTGCGGATTCCGATTATGCTTATTGATTTGATCATCGATATGCAGTTGCATATTTTAATAGCACCATAGGCATACAGTTTTCACTATGGCTGTCTATGGTCTCAACCGAACGCAGTGGATACAGGTTTTCTCTGCATGGGGCGGCTGGCTCATCGATGGGTACACAACAATAGCATATGCACTTTTAATACCCACAATTTCAGAAGTTTTCTTTCCCGCTTCACTTGGACCCCTCCGCCTTCTCGGGGCTTTCATGGGATTCGCAACCGGGGCTGTCGCAAGATCATTTGGTTCGCTTATACTTGGAAATTTTCTTGGAGACCGCTTGGGACGAAAGAGGATGCTTACCCTGACAATAATGGTATTCACTGGATTCTCTGCCTCGAAGGGGCTTATTCCGGGATATGGGATCATTGGCGTAGCCGCGCCGGTGCTGCTGTTCATTTTCCTTTTCATAGAAGGATGTTTTGCGGGTGCTGAATATGGTGGCGGTACAACTCTTGCCATGGAAAGCATACCTGCGTCGAGCAGGAATTTTATAGGGAGCTTTGTCCAGAGCGGTTATGGGACAGGCTATTTTGTTATATCCCTTGCCTTCCTTGCACTTAGCCTTGCCCTTGGAAAGAATTTCGGTGCGTTTGGATGGAGGATACTGTTCTTAAGCGCGATCATACCCGGTATTCTGACGGTTATCATAAGGGCCTACTCAAAGGAAACGGAGATATTTGAGAAACTGATCCAGAAACATGATGTAGCCAGGCACCCGGTGATCGAACTCTTCAGGGAAGGGCGAAGAAATATGGCCATTGCACTCATCATAACAACCGGACTTCTCTTCATCAACACGGCAACATTCAGCTTTTATCCGTCGGTAATGAGCATAAGGGGATTTAATAACACGGATATAGGTATCGCCATAACGATCGTGAACCTGGTTTCCCTGTTCGGGGTCTGGGGCGGCGGCCTTCTTGGGAATGCACTCGGTGGAAGGAAAAGGCCACTTTTTGTTTACGCGATTATATTTACTGTATCCACCTACTTCATCATAACTTTCGGATTAAAATCAAATCTTGGGATGTTTATCATTCTTTTTTCCATACAGGCTTTTCTTGAAGCGATGATATTCTCTACTCTACCTGCCTTCCTTTCTGAGCAATTCAGGAAGTATTACAGGACAAGCGCCGTAGGTTTTTCATACAATGGCGGCGCAATAGTTGGGGGATTTGCCCTTTCAGTCATTGACCTGATGAGCTTTTATGTCGGCCTACGGCTGGCATGGCTGTATTCAATATACGCCTTTTCAATTCTGATGATCATAGGGATATTGCTTTCCAGGGAGAGCTGGTCCAGAAACTCTAATATGGATAGCA
>JAVRLU010000097.1:0-2892 GCA_031961165.1 Thermoplasmataceae archaeon | reverse complement strand
GCTGCCATTGGTACTGACGCTAGCATCGCAACGTTCTTCCCCCATCTCACCCTTACGGCTTTTCCGACTCCCATGCCGGATACTATTCCGAGACGGCCGGAAGCATTCTGTACGATAAAAAGCGGGGGAATCAGGATAAGCATAATGAAGATCATCCTGTAGCCGAATGTGGCTCCGGACTGGAGGCCGGTGATAATGCTTGCCACGTCAACGTCAGCGATCATCACGATCCATGCCGGCCCTATCCTGGACAGGAAATGAAAAGCTTTTCTGTTCTGCATAAAATCAGCATTCAATATATCATCACCGTAAGGATAACCTTACATCGTGATTTTATATTTAATAATTCAGTCTGATTACCGATTGCCAGGCTTCCGTAATCGAAGCAATTATGCTTCTAAAATGTTTCTAGTCCAGCGTTTTCTGTGTATTTCCGTTATCCTGAACGGTGTATTTTTTTATATCGTATATCTGGCTAACCGTTTCTGCGAGAAATTTTAAAGTCCTGTCTGGATTTATATCCTCTGGAGCTATCAGCATATTCCCTTCAGGTATTCTTATGCCTATTTCAGTTAGCTTCCTTATCAGGTCTATTCTCCTGTTCGATGTTACGGTCCTGAATTTTTTCGGATTCTTTACATTGCACCTGGCAATTTCATTCTCAAAAACGGGTCTTCCGAGCAAAGTATAAAGTATTGCCAGGGCTGAATCGCCTTCATCATAATTTTTCATTGATCTGCAAACTTTACCGACGATATCGTAGATCGTTTCGGTTTCCCTCTTCTGTATTGAGAAAAGCGATATTGGCTTAATCCTGCGTTCAGAAAGTATCCCTGCGTCAACCAGCCCGTGAAGATACCCTGACAGCCTGATCCTGTGCATATGAATTCCCTCATCTTCCAGGGCCTTTCCGATTTTGGATATGGGCTGTTCACCGTTTTTGAGGGTTTCCATGACTACATCGAACATCTTTTTCTTCTCTGGCAGCCTTTCATCCATAACAGATTACTCCTCTTTCTTTTTTATGGAATTAACCGATCCGTTATTCAGCATCTTAATTCTTTTTAAATCATTTTCAGCTCTTAATACGATTTTATCGCAAATTTCTGAGGATCTTCCTGTAAGGTTCTCAGGATTCATTGAGGCTTCAAGCTTCTCCGGATCAATATATTTTTCGATTCCTTCCCCCTTAAGTGATTCCCTGAAACTGATTCCGTCAGTCCTTGCCTTCATTGAAGCTCTTCTTACGAGTTCATGCGCATCCTGCCTTGGAACCCCGTTCTCAGTCAATACCGATACGATATTTTCCGATAGAATGGATTCATCCGAAAGCAGGTTTTTTATTATATTTTCTTCCTTAACTACCAGTTTTGAGAGTACATTATTCATCTTGGTGAGTATGTGATCCGTAAGTATGCAGGAATAGGGTATTGTGAAACGCTCAAGGGCGCTATTTGTCAGATCCCTCTCATGCCATGTTACTCCGGCCTCGTATTCCGGGATGATAAAGCTCCTTATGAGCCTGGCTATACTCACAACATTTTCAGAATTTATCGGATTTACCTTGCTGGGCATTGAACTTGATCCAACCTGTTTTTCAAAGTCAAAATATTCCGATACCTCATCTATTTCCGGCCTTTGCAGATTTCTTATCTCCGTTCCTATTTTTTCCATGGTGACGGATATCCCGTTAAGTACCGACAGATATTCAATATACCTGTCCCTGTCAACTATCTGGGTAGGACCATCCTCGGGGTATATGCCAAGGTATTCCATTACGTCGTCCTGTATTTTCAGGGCATCCCTTCCAAGTGAAGATCCCGTGCCAACAGGGCCTAATACCTTTCCGGCAAAGGATCTTTTGGAGGCTTCAATAACCCTGTCAAGGTGCCTTGACATCTCCGAAAGGTATACGGAAATTTTAAGGCCGAATGTTATTGGTGACGCATGCTGCCCGTGCGTCCTGCCCAGCATCGGAAGATCCCTGTATTTTTTCACAAGGCCTATCATCGTAGCCATTATATCGCTTAAATCTCCAATAAGGATATCATTGAATGCTTTCAGCTGGATTGAGGTTGCTGTATCGTTAATATCGTTCGAAGTGATTCCAAAATGCACATAACGGCCTCCCACCGGGCACTGTTCTGATAGCGCCCTTACGACCGCCATAACATCGTGATTTATCTCGGATTCGATCTCCTTAACCCTCTGAAGGCTGACAGTATTTTCCCGTACTGCCCTATCGATATCAAGGTAGGCTTCCTCCGGTATGAGTCCGTAATCACTTTCTGCCTTTGCAACCGCGGCTTCAACACTGAGCATGACCTTCAGGCGGCTTTCTTCTGAAAATATGTCTTTTACAATGCTTCGCCCATATCTGTATTCAATCGGGGAGACTACCATAAGCCATTAATGTAAAGTATATCTAAAAGTTTTGGAATCTATTCGATTCATCTCTTCTTTTCCCTGAATTTGGTCCTGTAGATTTCAGCTGCAACCTTTTTCCCTTTCACGGTAAGCGAATAATATATCCCGGCAGGTTGATGGCTTGCCTCCCTCGATTTTATCTTTATCCACGGTTTTATGGATGAAGTCGGCGATCTCTTGAGCTGGCCCCTGAATACTTCGATTATTCCAGATTTTTCAAGCTTTTTGCACTCTGCCTTGATCTCGTCCTTATCATAAGCAGGGACATAACCGGAAGATCCAAGAAGCCTGAAAGCCATATACTTCGGGCTGTCTGGGCCGTATTTATAAATGTGCACAAGAATCATCTCATCCATTTCTGTTAGATTTTCTGTTCTTTCCAGTTCGTCATGATTTTCATTAACCATTTTAGCATCCACCTTTTGAAGCTAAATTTGAGGAATAGTTGAATTTTAGGTTTAAATA
>JAVRLU010000096.1:0-2938 GCA_031961165.1 Thermoplasmataceae archaeon | reverse complement strand
GTGTGGTCACTTCTTGTATTTGTGGCTGCAATCGGGGCAATAATAGCAGTAAATAAGTACACCATTACAAATATTCTTTTAATCCTTCTTGCAGTAGCAGCCACTGCCATTGGGTCTATGGGGGCGGAGGCCACAACAAACTATATTGACAGGGATATGGATGCGATAATGACCAGGACAAGAAACAGGCCTCTCGTAACTGGAGAAATCAGGCCAAAAAATGCCCTTTTATTCGGGCTGGTACTGATAGCACTCTCAATCATAGTCCTCCTTGTTTTCGGTAAACTGCTGGCATCCCTTTTCATGGCACTGGGCATATTCGACAACGTTATAATTTACTCGTACCTGCTTAAAAGGCGTACACCGTGGAGCATCGTCCTCGGGGGGTTCTCCGGAGGTTTCCCGGTTGTTATAGGCTGGTATACCGTTACGACAGCTTTCTCCATTCTTCCTTGGTTCCTGTTTGCCCTCGTCATAGTGTGGATACCTATCCATGTATGGAGTCTCGCATACCGCTACCGCAGCGATTATGAAAACGCCAAAGTTCCGATGCTTCCTGTCGTCTATAAGGACCGGATATCGGCAATATGCATATCATCGGCCGCAATAATTCTGTTCATATTTTCAGTGATTCCCGTCTTCTTCAAGTTCATGCCTGATATTTATATGATCATAGCCACACTGCTGGCGATACCCATGTTCGTTTACTCTATTCTCTTCATAAGGAAGCCGGACAGGAACAGCTCGTTCAAGCTGTTTGTTTACAGCAGCCCGTACCTTGCAATTATATTTGTACTGTTTTTAATATTCAAATTTATCTAATATTTTGAAATATAGATCCGTCTTGAAATGAAACTGATAGATTTCATGAATACCATTGTGAAGCAGAAAATGTACAGGGACATAGAGGTCGGGATAAGGGATGGCGTGCCGGTGATGACGTCTATAGCACTCTTTGCCTATTCCGAAATGATCGGCGGCATATTCAGGATAGTCAACGGGGAGACGGAGGAGGTAACTTTCGGGCCCGGGCAATCTAACAAGAATTTTTCGTCATTCCTGTCGGAGATGGGAAAACCATATTCATCGCTTGACAGCAGGGAAACATACAGGATCATCCGCGGGGGCCTGGTTCACAGGTATTTCATAAGGAGAAAATCAACGATAGAGATCAATACGGCAGATCCGAAATGCACAATGGATTACGGGCTGAACTGCGCAATAAAATTCTACGGTGAAGAATTTGTCTATTTCAACGTGAACCAGTTTTTCAAGGACATCAAGAAAACCGTGGACAAGCTCATGAGGAAAATCAAGAAAAAGCATCTAGAAAACCTTGAGATCGCACAGCACATAGAGAACACAAAATACGTGGTTTCAGAGGAAATCCTGAGGTGATTCCTGCGCATCACTTTTATATAAACGGATCGAATATATATCAAGGAATAGGAATAATGAATATAAGAATCACCGAATTTTTTCATTATGTGGTTCCGGGAATCACAACATTTATTAACGTTTCATTATTTTCAGTCCATCGGTGTCGTTAATGTCAATAACCGCAGAGAAGAAAAAGAGTACAAAAATCGCAAATTCAATATCAGATTTGCTTGCAATATCCCGGGAAAACCAGAGCGCTATCTGGAGGGACATTGCCGAAAGACTGGCAAATGGAAGAAGAAGGTATGCATCAATAAATGTGGATAAAATAAACGATCTGTCGAATGATGGCGATATAATTGTCGTTCCGGGTTATGTGCTTGGAACAGGAAATATAGACAAGAAGGTTACCGTCGGTGCACTCCACTTTTCAAAGGAAGCCTCTGAAAAGCTTGCCAGGAGCGGATCTTCGGCCATGGATATTGTCGAACTTGCCAGAAACAATCCCAAGGGCACAAATGTCAAGATACTGAGGTAATAAAAATGAAATTTATAGATGCAACAAATTCAGTTTACGGAAGGCTATCGGCCTACGTTGCCAAACAGCTCCTGAACGGTGAGGAAATAGTAATAGTCAATGCTGAAAAAGCTGTTATCACCGGAAACCGGGACTACATAATAGATCAGTTCAAGAAGAGAAGGGAAATAGGGAGCGTGAGAAAGGGCCCGTACTATCCAAGGGCATCTGAAGAGATTTTCAGGCGTTCAATCGGGCAGATGCTTCCGAAGAAAACAACGAGGGGAAAGGAGGCCCTTCACAGGTGCAGGGTTTACAAGGGCGTTCCCGGTTTTGCAAGGAATGAAAAAATAGAAAAAATTGAAGATACAGTAAGCGATAAGGTCGTTGGCATAATAACGCTTGGTGAGCTTTCGAAGGAATTAGGGGGATCATGATTATGGATTATAAGATTACAGTTGGGAAAAGGAAAACAGCCGTCGCAAGGGCAATCACAAAGAAGGGGAAGGGCATCGTTACGATAAACGGTATTCCCGTAGAATTCTATCCGACCGAGATACTGAGAAATAAAATAATGGAGCCGCTGAAAATTGCCGAGGACAAGGCTAACAGCGTTGATATAAGCGTTAAAGTCAAGGGCGGCGGAGTGACGGGCCAGGCAGACGCATCCAGGACCGCAATAGCGAAGGGACTGATCAATTTCCTTGGGGATTCGGACCTCGAGAACCTCTTCAGGCAGTATGACCGTACAATGCTTGTTAACGATGTCAGGATAAAACTCCCGAAGAAATCCGGAGGCAAGGGAGCTAGAGCCAAGAGGCAGAAATCATACAGGTGATCATGTGATAGTTCCGGTAAGATGTTTCAGCTGTGGAAGGGTTATTGCCTCGGATTATGCGAAATACATGAAAAAAGTTAATGAGATCAGGGCGCAGGGGAGAGAACCGGCCCCTGAAGATATCGAGAAAATTTTTGACGATCTTGGTATAGAGAGATACTGCTGCAGGAGAATGATAATATCTCACGTTGATCTAATCGATG
>JAVRLU010000095.1:0-2973 GCA_031961165.1 Thermoplasmataceae archaeon | reverse complement strand
TCCCCCTCATAAAAAGCAATAAGATCTTCATCCTTCAAGTTTAGCTGTTTAAGGACCTTTTTTGGTAAAGTTACTCTTACTGAAGAACCTCTTTTAGTCATTCTGGCAATATCCATTATCTTCCTGTTGTCTGTCATCTTTCACTAATTGAGAAGTAGTATAATCTTTTTTCCCTTGTTTAATTTCGTTTTTGAAAGTGAAAAATGTCA
Source organism: Thermoplasmataceae archaeon (assembly GCA_031961165.1). GTDB lineage: Archaea > Thermoplasmatota > Thermoplasmata > Thermoplasmatales > Thermoplasmataceae > JAVRLS01. The sequence continues at coordinate 2,764 of JAVRLU010000095.1, read as the reverse complement.
TACAATGAAATTTTTTCTTTTTTTTGAAAAAATTCATCAATGTAATTACTTTCATAAAATGCTTCTTTTTTTATTTCATCTTTGTTTACAGTATAAATGCGATCATGCATCATTTTATCATACAGGTGATTCAAAAGATAAAAATATTTATTTTTCCGAATTTTTTTCATGTAAGGCGTGGCATCCAGCTGTTTCAGGGAAAAGCGGTGATTTCCATCGTAACCCCTGATGTAGAAGTTCCTGTCGTATACAATTAAAAATACATCCCTGTAAAGAGCAGCTACATCATCTATGCACACCCTGTCTCCCCCCTCCATAACGCATGGATTCTTCTCGTAATTCTTTACAGGTTCCATCAGGATGTCCCACAGCTTTTCCGATCTTTCTTCATCAGTAATGAAGATGATTTTCAGCCCTCTATAATCCCTGATCTTCTTCAATATACGGAATGGCTTATCCGTATCCGATATCTCCATCTCAACAATATACATGGACGAACCGTAGTAAAAATACCCGTCAGGAATTGTATCCCTGATTTTTCCATGCTTTAACTCTATTTGCCTGGAAAAAAGGTAAGAATCAAAATTTGAAAGTATTGTTTCGTGCAGGCTTTCCTTCCTGCTTTCATAATTTTCAAGGGTATCCTCGCTTCCATGGCTGATTATGCTTTCGGTAATGCGGTCGTCCCTTTTTACGCTGTTCATCCTTATCTCCAGAGATACTGGGCGCGCGGAAAACTGATCCGTTGACCAGTATAAGAACCTGTGGATCCTCTGGTTCAAAAGCGTTTCATATATTTCCCTTGACAGCACTGAGTCCGGAATTGTTTTGCCAAGGAATGATGCGTCGCTTTCAGACACGTTGAAGGATATAAAGTTCCTGACGTTTCCATAGAGTGAATCGGAATACTCCCTTGACTGTGATACGTACTGGTTCGAGAGTATAAGGGAAATCCCGTATTTTCTCCCCTCACTCAGCATGGTTTTTATTATTTCCTTTGGAATGTTCTGTGCCTCGTCTATGAATATATAATTTTTTACAACCTTTCCTTCGTTATACCTGTAAAGTGAATCAAACCATATTCTCATAAGGAACAGAAGCGAAATCTGTTCAGATGCTTCGTTCGAAACCTTTCCCTTGGATGCATCCACGAATATGATTGAATTTCCCGCAGAGCACGCCCGGTAAAAGTCAAAGGAATCATCGGAGGATATCAGCGATCTTATCTTTTCATTCGTGAGGGCCGGCATCATCTTGTTCAGGGATGACGCTATATATTCCCGCCAGTATTCCCTATCCTTCGTGTACGTTTCGAGGAATGATCTCAGACTCCTGTTTTCGATCTTTTCAAGAAATATTTTCATGGATCTCGGAGATGTTATGGTATCGACAAAGCCTGCCAGGGAAGGGTTTTCCTCATTACGTATGTATTCTGGAAGAATTGCCCTGAAGATGACTTCGAGCCTCGGGCCCCAAGTATTGCTGGAAAAGCCCTCTGATGAGAATATATCCCTTATCCAGCCGGATGTGAGATCCGGATCATGCCTCCTGTCCATGATGTTCATTTTCACGGAATATTTCTTGCCCTGTCTTTCCACTGTATCGCTTGAAATATATACAAGCGGCCTCTCCGTCTGGAATACGGAATCGATCAGTGTTCCATGCGGATCAATAACAACTATGTTTCCCGGCATACTGTCCATCGATCCTATCATGGACACAAGCAGGGATGATTTACCCGTTCCCGTCTTTCCGGTTACGGATAAATGGCCTTCCAGCGATTTTTCACCCATAAAAAAGGGCTTTCCATATACATCATAACCTATAAGAATGCCCCGGCCTGAACTTTTCCTGATGTATCCCCTGGCGGAAGGGTCGTAATCAAACATTGATATCCTCCGGAATCCTGAGAAAATTTATCATATTGAAGGTATTTGAAAGCATGTCCGTCCTGAGAAGGAATCTTCCGGCTTTCCTTGAGAATTTCCAGGATGTTTCTGATTTTAGTTTCTGGAATTCATTCCTTATGAAATCATAAATTTCACCTGAATAGCCGGAATTTTCGCGTATCCCGAATCCAATATACATTGAATATTTTCCGCCCTTCCCCTTTCTGTTCCTTCTGATGCTTGCCGAATATTCCATCATGGCTTCCGGAAATGAATACGATATGTTCACGATGTTCCTTAAAAGTCTGGGAAAATAGATGTCGCCCAGCTTCCTGTCGGAGGATCTGTTTACAAAGTAATGGTGATTCATCCCGTTCATTTCGTTATCATACTCTTCCTTCACGTAACACGGATAGTTCCTTGTAAAAAACTGCGAAAAAAGGACATAGCCAGTTTCTGTGCTGCTGCAGATATAGAAATGAAGCCTGCGATCATATGAGACTATACGGAATCTGTTGACACCCCCGGAAGCTGGCAAAAGGAGGTAGGAAGTGTCCCTGTACAGCATGATATCCGTCCTGAAGTCCCGGGACGTGAATATGACCTTCCCACACCTCACCATTCGGAGGAATCTTCAGGGTCCTTAATTAAACTTTTCACGCTGTTACATATCGAACCGAGAAATCAGCATCAATATGTTTTCAATGCTGCCAGTATGATGTCGTTGACAACCGCACCGGCGGTTTCATATGGCCCGTCATAATCATCCATAACGCTTACTGTTCCGTTCGAATCCGTCGATACCTGGTAACCCAGGCCCTTTTCGCCTATCTTCAAAAGGAAATCACCTTCCGCAAGATTCACCGGAACAGATG
>JAVRLU010000094.1:0-3022 GCA_031961165.1 Thermoplasmataceae archaeon | reverse complement strand
AAGGCAGAGAAAGCCTTTGAAATCGGTGCATGCCAGGTTATAAATATAAAAGAGGGCCGGGTAGGTGGCCTATACAATTCACTGAAGATTATCGATACGGTGAAGAAGAACCACGGGCACGTATGGATAGGCGGAATGCTTGAAACTGGCATAGGAAGGGCTTTTAACATTGCAATAGCATCGATGAGGGACATCGATTATCCGGGAGATACATCACCGAACGATAAGTACTTCAAACGTGATATCGTGAAGAATCCCTTCAGGATGGAAAACGGCGAAATAAGGCCGTACGATCGGGATGGGATCGGAGTTGAAATTGACGATGAGGCCATGAATATGTACACCGTCGAAAAGGGCGATCTACTGTGAACTCGATTCTAGAGGAATTCGATCGGGAAAAGGAATCGATGATCTCAGATCTTAAAAGAATCGTTGAGATGGAAACACCATCCACGGATAAGCAAAAGCTGGATGAATTCGTTAATTATTTTGTTGACTATATCAGGAGAGAATTCAGTATCGAACCAGAAATACTGGTATCGAAGGATCATGGAAATGATATAAAAATCGTATTCAACGGAAAACTGAACGATCAGGTCCTTTTGCTGTGCCACTACGATACCGTTTTCGATACCGGTTCGATCGCTAAAAACCCGTTCAGAATCGATCATGGGAGAATATACGGCCCTGGCATATTTGACATGAAAACCGGTATAGTCCAGGCGATCTATGCCCTGAAACATCTTGTGAAAGAAGGGAATCTGAAGCACCGTACGGTCCTTCTCATAACGTCGGACGAGGAGATCGATTCGGATTTTTCCAGGGAAATCATCGTGAACGAGGCGAAAAAGTCTTCATACGCCCTTGTTATGGAGCCTTCTTTGAACGGAAACCTCAAAACCGGAAGGAGCGGTGTCGGTACAATAACTGTAACGATACACGGCAGGGCCGCGCATGCAGGCCTTGAACCGGAGAAGGGAATAAATGCAATATACGTGATGGCGGATCTGATACGTACGATTAGAAGCATGGACAACAGGAGTAACGGCATATCCCTGAACCTTGATGTCATAAGTGGCGGATCGAGGCCGAATGTAATCGCCGATCGGTGCGAGGGCGTTATCGATTTCCGCTTCAGGACACCGGATCAATCGGATATGGTTATCCGGACGATAAAAAATGCAAAGCTCAGTAATCCGGAGGCCAAGATGGATATCGATTACAGGTTGCGGCCCCCGATGGTCCGAAACGAAAGAACAGCTGAACTTTTTGGTAAAATTAAGGATCTTGGAAGTAAACTCGGCTTAGAATTAGGGGAAAGCTATGTATATGGCGGCAGCGACGGCAATTACTGTTCCGAATACTGCCCCGTGATCGACGGCCTCGGTGCTGTTGGCGACGGAGCACACACATACGGGGAATACGTTATAGCTGATAAAATACCTGAGAGAAGTGCTCTTCTGTACCTAATCCTTAAAACGATCTGATTCATGCCGTAATCTCTTTCGATATCGATGAAAAATCGAATCGATTTATCCATCTACGGATGTTTCTTTATTTTCGTTTTTCATACGTATTCCGGTAATAGGCGATTGATTCCGTATACGTTTAATTTCGAAAATAAAAATTCCGGAAAAAATATCCGATTTTCGCAGAAGTAATAATCGCATTATATTTAACCGATATAATTTTCACAACTTATTTCAACAAAAAGTAATAAATACAAAGTTTTCTATGGCTTTCCATGAACAGGTATTATACAGCCCCTGACATAAATGGAAATAATGTGATATTCGTAACTCAGGACGATCTCTGGGAGATGGACCTTGATGGAAAGAATCCTAAAAGAATAACTTCATCGGTTGGAACGGTTACAAATGCAAAGTATTCCCCCGATGGAAAGATCATAGCCCTAAGGGTCATGTCAGGCCATGAGGGGAATTCAGCGGACATTTACATTTACAGGAAGGAAGATGGAAAAGTGAACCGCATGACTTATCTGGCCGGAAAAAGCACAAGCAGGAGGATGTTCACCGACATAGCCGGCTGGTCTCCCGATGGTGATCTTATAGTATCGACAAATGCTATGTCGCCCTTTTCTTCAGTTCCCTATCTTTACCGCATGGACCTTGAAACGGGAAACCTGTATCCCCTTAATCTGGGGCCGGCAACTCATATAATATATTACGGAAATGACATGATCATCGGCAGAAACACATACGAATTGCCCCACTGGAAGGGCTACAGGGGCGGCACGAGGGGAAAACTCTGGATAGGAAACGTTACGTCCGGTTTCAGGAAGTTCCTTGAAATCGATACGAATATTTCATCTCCTGTGTTTTTTAAGGAAAGGGTATACTTCATAACGGACCTTGACGGTACCGGGCAGATATATTCCGTCGATATGGAAGGAAAGGATATGAAAAAGCATACGGACTTCAACAAATTCTATCCCAGGCATCTCAGTACCGACGGAAATAGAATCGTATTTTCAATGGCCGGCGACATCATGATGTTCGATCCTTTGGCCGGGAAGATATCAAAAATAACGCCGGAAAATGATATTCCTGCCGTTGAAAGGATCAGGTTTGCGGATCCGAAGAAATATCTGGAGAGCTATGACATGAATTCTGATGGATCAGCAATAGCGCTTACTATCCGTGGAAGAGTATTCTGCTCTGGCGAAAACGGCACGCCGGTTTTCGAAATCGGCAGCGATATAAGGAAGAAATATGCTGCATTTGTTTCAAATGATACGATAGCATATGTCTTAAACGATGGTAAGCATGAATCGCTTAAGATAAGAAACATCGTGAACGGTGATGAAAGGACCGTTGATCATGAATTCGGGAGAATATATTCCATAGAACCTTCTCCTGATGGAAAGAAGATTGCAGTTGCAGACGATCATTTCGATCTCGATATTGTGGATACTTCGGATCTAACGGTCAGTGTAATAGATAAGAGCAGCGAGGCAGTGATCACCGATATTTCGTGGTCATATGATTCGATGATGATTGCA
>JAVRLU010000093.1:0-3122 GCA_031961165.1 Thermoplasmataceae archaeon | reverse complement strand
GTTAAATGTCGCAGCCGTAAGGGCAGTGAATACTGACCAGATTGCGTACATGGTTGCCATTGATTTTCTGAGGCCTAAACGATCAACTATCCATCCCCCCGGAAAATTGAAAATGGCGTAAGAAAGTGACCATATGAACAGGGCCATGGTTGAAAATTCAACGGCAGCCGGTGGCAATTTTCCGCTTCCGCTGTAGAGGCCGAATGAATGGGTGAAGGCAGGCTCAAGGGAAACCCATATTTCCCTGTCGGCGTAGTTGAAAAGTATGGCGATAAACATCATGATCACGATGAACCATCTAAAATAGGTCATCTTTGATCCTTTTTTTCGTTCTTATCAGACTTTCCCATCATGTTCTTCCAGTATTATCCAGTAATTAATCTTTCCATCCCGAAAGCATTCTGGCAATTCGATTCCCTCGATTTAAGTAGATGTAAGGGCGCCCTTGCCAAATCGAACAGAGGATTCTAGCAATGGTCTCTTACCATTCAGAAGCTGAATTTCACTGATTCGCGAAAGGATATAGTTATGCCCGTACTTTATAATTGATGGTATTTTCAGTAAAGATGATGAAAATAATTTGATGAAGATTTATTAATACCATTTGAATCCCGGGAAAAACGTTTGATTCTTGAGGTTTGAGATGCAGATAAAAATATGGACATTATTCCTGTAAGATCACAACTATCCGAATACTTTATGAAAGGAACAGCAAAATACGGTACAGTTAAAGACTTGACTGCTTCTGCTGACTAATTATATCTTTGTATGTTTTCCATTTTAAGCGTACTATATCCGTTATATCCCTGCCAGAACTTACAGCTTTCTTTATGAACTCTATGGTTCTCTCATCCGATGGATAGCCGGAACCGAAATAGCCGTATTCTTTCTCTATCTTTACAATTTCCCTGTCACGTATTACCTTAGATACGATTGATGCCGCCGAAACGACTGGATAAATAGAATCCGCTTTATGCTTGCATATTATTTCCTTTCCGGTCCTGAATCTTAGTATTTCCTCTGCCCTTTTTTCAATGACGTCAAAGCAGTCGACGTAAATTTTACCATCCGCAGCTTCGGCAAGTTTACACACCTCGTCCATCTCTATCTCATTCAGCGTCTTTGTTTCCATTAGCCTGTTAAGGCCCGAAGCTGTCAGTATATTGAATTTATAAGAATAATTCGCAGTTATTATCTTGTAGAGATATTCACGCCTGGCCGGGGACAATTTCTTTGAATCCCTGACTCCGGCATCTTTGAGAAGCTTATCGTCCCCGCAGACGATGGATATAACCATTGGGCCAATAACAGGCCCCCTTCCCGCCTCATCTATTCCACATGACATTTTGTTCCCATTAATTATTTTATACGTTACAAGCCGTTGAAACGTTTACTTTCAAAATTAACGTCTTTATGAGCGATTCCCGTCGTATATGTGGCCATTGAACCTTCGACGTGCATAAATTTTGAGCGTTCCGTTGATATGTTTTTAACCATTGGCTGCAAGAATGCCTGTATACATTATAAATCCTCTCTTTCGCTTCCTTTACCGTCTCATTAAAATAAGGAAAGCGCTGTAAAATTTGGATTTCTGGAAGCCCCTGAGGTGCGAAAACGGAATGCTGGTGAAACAAGTATACCGAAATGGCCTGAAGCATTTTCAGCGAATCTGTATTTCCGGGCCATGAATGAATTCTACGGGAATACTTATTCTTTGATAATGACACAAAAAATTGAATAACTGGATTCACATTGCAAATGGGAAAATAATGCCGGATGAATTTAAGCTAATAAACAAAGACCAGCTTGCCGATGACTATAACGAGAGGGGGATATCATATTTCAACATAGGAAAGTATGATAAGGCAGTAGAGGAGTTTACAAAGGCGATATCGCTTATAAAGGAAGATCCTGATCTATTCCATAACCGTGGCCTTGCATACTACTCGTTAAAGATGTATAACGAGGCCATAAAGGATTTCAGAAAAAGCATTGAACTTGCCCCGGATTATGCTGATTACCATAATGCACTTGGATCAACCCTTGATGACATGGGAAGAACCGATGAAGCAATAAAGGAGTTTGAAAGGGCCATTGAAATCGAGAATGACATACCAGATTATTATTACAACCTCGGAAATGCCTTATGGAAGATCGGAAAGCAGGATGATGCACTGAAAAATTTTTCAAAGGCTGCGGACCTTGACAGAACCGATCAGATATTCATTTACAAAAAGTTTGAGATACTTGTGAAGCTTAATAAAACCGAAGAGGCTTTGCGTACTCTTGACGAGGCAATAAAACTTGCTCCAACAAACTATGCCTACATTGTATCAAAGGCTGAGCTCCTTGAAAAACTCGGTAAGACGGACGAGGCACTTAAGGAGATTGAAGAGGCCATGAAGATGGCGCCGGACGACACAGAAATAAAGAACATATACGACAGGTTGATGAAGAAGAAATAAGGATTTTCATTCAATTTTTTTCATTATTATTTCTGCACATTTTCTTGCAAGTTCATCCCTTTCCATGGATGCATCAACCTTCTCAGTATTTTCCATTTTGAGGTAGTTTTCTCTCGCTCTGCGAAGGGTTTCCAGATTTTCGAATTCATCCTTTCCTGGCCTTGATGCTATTCTACGGAGTGCTATTTCCGGATCAATATCCAGCAGGATATTTATGTCCGGCCTTACAGTTATCACGCGGGAAACGGTATCCATCCACTCCAGAGCCGGCTTTTCATCCCCAAAAAATTCCTTTATGCCATCCATCTGGTATGAATAGGACGAAAGTATATAGCGGTCCGATATGACAATATATCCTGATCTTAGTTTTTCCAGGATAAGGCGCTGGTGATCATATCTGTCCAGTGTAAATTTCAAGAACAGGGAAATATCGTCGCCAACATAATTTGATGGATCGCCTGTTGGTTCCTTTGTCAGGTAAACCTTAAAACCTCTCTTCTCCATGTGGTATTTCAGGCCATTGCAGAGCGTTGTTTTTCCGGATCCGTCTATTCCTTCAACCGCTATAAACATTATAAGGTTAATTTTACCATGATCATATATTTTTGTGTATGCATCAGGTTTTCCAAAATAAGGCTATCCGATTGAAATGATTTC
>JAVRLU010000092.1:0-3139 GCA_031961165.1 Thermoplasmataceae archaeon | reverse complement strand
GCTCAGGAACAACCTTTACACTGCACTGTTCGCACTGTCAAGGGTAACCGGATGGCAGGCACACTTCATAGAATACGATGAGGAGCAGCAGAGGCTTATCAGGCCAAGGGCAGTATACAAGGGCGAAGGACTGAGGCCATACGTGAAGCTTGCTGACAGAAAATAAATTTTTTTAATAATATTTTATTTTAAAATATCTTTCCTGAAAGCATTTTCGTGATTATATCGTTAGATTCTTGATTTATAAAATATGCATTTATCATTTAAGCTCTTCCCTTATTATTTTACCGGAAGGGCTCCTTGGTATTTTTTCTATAAGATCGTAACTGGACGGGACAAGGTAATATGGCATATTCTTCCTGCAGTATTCCTTAAGTTTTTCAAGCTGCCCTTTATTTTCTGCTGGTATGAATAGCTTGATCTCCTTTGAATACTTGCCATCTGAAAGCACGGCGGCACAGTCTTTTACTAGGCCGCTCTTTTTGACCTGGCCTTCTACATCTTCGTATGAAAATATTGTTCCGTTTATTATCTGCTGGTCTTCGTTCTTTATGAATACGAATGAATCCTCATTTACCGTGACTGAATCCATTGTATTAAAGTAACCATCTGGATCCGTATTCCCGGCAACTGTATCTGATTTTATCAAAAGGGTCCCGTTCAATATCGCCCCGGAATCTTCATTCCCCGTTACCTTAAAAGCTATCTGGCTGAATATTTTTCCTGAAGACTTTTCCAGGGGCTTCTCAATATCGTTGATTGCAATAAGGCCGGTTGCGCCAGTCACATCATAGCCCTCTATGATGTCCTTACCTGTTTTTTGCCTGAAATCGGAATAAAAGTTTTCATTCATATGCTGTCCCGGCATTATGAAGAATCTTACCTTATCCAGGTCTGGTTTTTTATCCATTTTCAAAATATTAACATAGAAACGGGGATCGGCGTAAACAATATTTGCCCCGGAACTGTCAATTATCCTGATTGACTTATTTACAGGGTAATTCTCCGGTATTATGGTTACAAGGCCCCCATTAAGAAGCGAGAACAGTATGAAATTTACGGACCCTATTTTTCTGAAACTTGAAGCTATAGCCACGTTTTTTTTGAATGTTGAAAACACCGAATCCAGCATTGCCTGCGCCGATTCTATGTTTTTTTCGCTTATCATGTAGGTTTTGTTCTCCTTCTTTGTATATTTGGCAAAAATAATGCTGTTTTCTTCAATTTCGCTGTTTTCATGTTCTGCAGCATCAAATATCATATCAGAGAATTTTATCACAGAATCCGACCATTTTATGCTATCGCATCCCCGGCATCTTCTGAAAAATCCTGAAACAGATGTGCCAAATGGCCCGAAATCTTCATCCCTTATAACGATAGCCAGCCTGTAGTTTCCCTTCAGGTTCATATAGTTGCAGCATGACGCTATTGCCCTGTCAATGCCATAGTTCTCAGGATCATCATAATCGTTTACAAAGAAAGAAATAGCTCCGATTTTATATAGAGCAAGAATTGAAACAACAAACTGCACTGAATTCCCTGCCATAATTGCTATCTTATCGCCCCTTTTAACACCGTAATTTTTGAGGTTTTTCGAAAGGGAATCCACCATGGAAAATAGATTTTTATAGGTCACATATTTTCCCAGATACGAAAGTGCAGGAACGCTCATCCGGATCTTCGCTATTTCACACAACCGATCGTATATGCTCATTTACAGCCCCGTGTATTGGTGCATTAGAGGTCCGATGTTTCCGATCATGTCATCGATCCCGTACCAGTATCCTTTTTGAAGATAAGCCAGTTCGCCTATCCTCTTGTTTAAAAATGTTCCCATTAGGCATGCCCTCATAGGGTCAATTCCCCTGGCCATGAATGACGCTATGATTCCGGCCAGCAGGTCACCGGTGCCGCCCATGGTCATCCTTGCATTCCCGCCTCTGGCATATCTGACAGTATGGCCGTCAGTTATTATATCGGTTGTACCCTTAAGTACAGTTATTATGCCGTATTCATCTGAAAATGATCTTGCATTCTCCTCGTTCGGATCCATTCCAGTCAGCCTCAAAAACTCGCCTTTATGCGGTGTGATCACCAGTTTATGATTCTTCATTATGTCACGATGAGATGACAGTATCGTTAAAGCGTCGGCATCCACAACCATTGGTAAATTCGAAGAGTTTATTACCCTTTTCACGGTTATTATGGAATCATGTGTTATTCCCATTCCTGGACCTATGAGAATCGATTTTGCGCTTTCAATCTCGTCATAGAAATATGAACGTGTATATTCAAATTTCCTGACTATTATGGACGGATCGTATGAGGCCACGATGCCATAATTTTTATCGGTAACATATATCTTTATTAAATCCAGGCCCAGATGCTTTGCTGCCAGCCCGGCTATGACAGAAGATCCAAAAAATTCCCATCCGGCAACAATTGCAACAGTACCATTCATGCCTTTGTGGGATGATGGATCCGGTTTCGGATAATAGACAAGGTCCCCTGGGCCGGCATACTTATGGACGTCTTCCGGTATCCCTATATCTGCAACTATTATCTCCCCGCTGTTTGAACTGTCCATGCCCTCCTTCTTCCCCGTGAATGTTACCGTTGAATCCGCCCTCACATAAAGATCCGAACCCAGCCCTGATGGTATATCGACAGAAAGCACTTTTTTGCCTGATCTGTTTATCCTTTCGATCACGCCGTCGTATGGAGGCCTCGGGCGCCCAGATATACCAACCCCGAATATGCCGTCTATTATAAGATCCGAATCAAGACATGCATCTATTTTATCCAGTGAGTACAATTTGCCTCCGTACTCTTCCAGGGCTTTCTTCGCTAAATCGGTCTTCAAATCGCTTATTAAGATCACGGATACGTCGTAATCTTGCCTCAGGATTTCTGCTGCTACAATTGAATCACCTGCATTGTTGCCTGTACCGCATACAACGCAGATGCGGGCACCCTTTGGAACCATCATCATTGCCCTATCTGCAACGGCCCTGCCTGCATTTTTCATGAGACTGTAAGTACTGCCATAGAGATATTCATAGTTCAGGTCATCATGCCTTACGTCAAGGTAATTCATCTTTTACAATCGTATTTCTGATATTTAAATTCTTTCAGTGAT
>JAVRLU010000091.1:0-3213 GCA_031961165.1 Thermoplasmataceae archaeon | reverse complement strand
AGCCATGGCGAAAGGTTCACAGGTGAGCCGGCCTATTTCCGGCACATTATAGGCGCTTCAAAGCTGATGATGGAAAAGATGGAAACCGAGCCTAAAGATTATGACTATGTCGTCTTTCACCAGCCCAACGGAAAATTCCCGACACGGGCGGCAAAGATGCTCGGATTTGAGGAAAAACAGTATAAGGACGGGCTTCTGACACCGTTTATAGGCAATACCTATTCCGGGTCAATGATGACGGGTCTGTCATCGATACTTGATATTTCGAAACCCGGCGATCACATACTCGCCGTATCATTCGGGTCAGGGGCTGGAGCCGATGCGTTCGACATAACTGTTAACGATGAAATTGAAAGCATGGATCGCGAAAAGGCACCGACTATAAAGAAGATGCTGGAAAACGTTAAGTGGCTGGATTACGCCGTTTATGCGAAATACAAGAAAAAAATTGTTGTGGGTGAAGGAATTGAGTGATGTTTACGTAATAGGCGCAGGAGAGACAAAATTTGGGGAATTATGGGATAAATCGCTCAGGGATCTTGCCGTAGAGGCAGGGCTAGAAGCGATTAAAAACGCTGATATATATTCCAAGGACGTGCAGATGCTTTATGCCAGCAACAGCCTGGCAGGAACAATAAATGAGCAGTCAAACATTGCTGCTCTTGCTGCTGATTTTTCGGGCATAGCTGAGACGCACGTGCCGGCGATCAGGGTTGAAGCATCCACTGCCTCAGGGGGAGCTGCTGTCAGGGAAGCTTATATAGCTATAAAATCCGGAGAATATGATGTCGTAATGGTTGGAGGCGTCGAGAAGATGACGGATGTTTATGGCAGCGAACTCCTTGACATGCAGTCATCTGTTCTTGACAGGGAGTGGGAGGCGTTTAATGGCGGTACTCCCGCTGCAATGGCTGCCCTTGCAGCAAGAAAATACCTAAAGGATTTCAACGTCGAAAGGGAAGCTATTTCGATGATCCCTGTCAATGATCACTTCAATGCGGGAATGAACCCGGATGCGCAGTACAGGAACAGGATAACCGTGGATCAGGTTATAAAATCGGACCCTGTTGCAGAGCCGTTAAACCTCTTTGACTGTTCGCCTGTCACGGATGGTGCTTCTGCCATAATACTTGCATCGGAATCCTACGTGAAAAAGAACAGGAAGGAGGGAATGAGGATAATAAGTTCGGCAATATCAGAGGATTATTTTGCGCTCCACAGCAGGAAGTCGATATACACGCTTGAATCCGCAAAGATAGCAGCAGACGAGGCATTCAAGAGGGCTGGCATAAAGCGTGACGATATATCATTCATCGAACTGAATGATTCGTACAGCATATACGGAATGCTTGAACTTGAGGATATGGGATTTGCTGAAAAAGGAAAGGCAAAAGATCTGGTATACGATGACATAAAGATAAACGGAAGGCTGCCGGTGAATCCCTCCGGGGGGTTGAAGGCAAAGGGGAACCCCCTTGGTGCAACCGGAGTTTCACAGTTTTATGAGGCCTATATGCAGATCATGGGAAAAGCTGGAAAGAGGCAGGTGAAAGATGCAAAATACGGGTTACTGCAGAATATGGCAGGAACCGGATCAACATCTGTCGTTCATATAGTAGGTGAATGAAATGGGACAGTTATCAAGATTCTGGAGAGAGGCTGAGCACAGGTACAGGCTTCTGGGAACAAAATGCGAGAACTGCGGCAGGATATATTTTCCGCCAAGGGAGGTATGCCCGACCTGCCACAGGGAATCTATAGGAAAGATGAAAGATGTTGAGCTTTCAGGGGACGGGACAATTGAATCATATACCATCGTGCACGATGTACCGCCAAGATTCTCGAGGCAGAGGCCATATGTACTGGCCCTCATAAAGATGGATGAAGGGCCCACAATAACCGGGCAGATAGTTGATTCCGGCTTTGATGAAATAGACATAGGGAAAAAGGTTCGCGCCGTCTTCAGGAAGATGGGGGAAGACGGAGAAAGCGGAGTTATAGTGTACGGTTATAAATTTGTACTGCAGTAAATAGAAATTTTATTATTATTTACTTTTTATCATTTCATCGTATATTTTTGAAGTGCTGCTTGTGCCTATCCTTATCTTTTCCGGAAGCGGATCCCTGCCAGAATTTTCTATGATCTTAACTATCTGGTCATATGTCCTGATACCACCGGCAGCTTTTATGCCTATTTTTGATCCGTGATCCCTTGCAATTTCAGACATGATCCTGACATTTTCCGGAAGTGCGCCGGTAACGTTTCCTATGGACGAGGCATAATTCCCGTCCTCAAAGCCCGTTCCGGTTTTTATGAAATCCGCTCCTGACTGCACGATTATTGAATAAATTTTCGTCTTTTCATCAACAGTTGTGTAGGCATCCTCAGTTATGATCTTAATAATCATTCCGTTTCTGTGAGCTTCCTTAACGACTGATTCCGCATCCTTTTCAATCAGGTCAAATTTTCCGGCCTTCACAAGGGGTATCTGCACAACAATGTCAACCTCTTCCGATAATGACGAGGCTTTATCTATCAGCATTACCCTTGAATCAGTCGTCTGGTTTCCGAACGGAAAATCTATAACAGTATCTATTTTGAAACGGTATTTCATCCTGTCCCTATAATTTCTGGCAAAAGCAGCGTTTATGGGTTCAATGCATACAGCGGCATTACCGAATGCTGCCGCCTCATCCATCAGTCTCTTTATATCTGATTCAGTTGCCCATGGCTTTAGCGAACTGTGATCCACAAGCGCCATTATTGTTTTCACGTCGTATTTCATCTATATCATCCCGGCATCTCTTCCGGCAGCTTATTATTTGCCTCTTCATTTTCTCTAACAAGTCTCTCGCCGTACATCCTTGCCTTGTCCCATGTGTTCTTCCTTATGAGGCCCAGGTAGCCTGCCAGAAACATGACCATGAATATTATTGCGCTTGTGAAACCTAGAACCGGCCCGTATTTTATGAAGAGGAAGCCCTCTATAATCGAATTGAATGCACCCATGAGGTTCAGCGATCCGTTATAAACGCCGTACACAACTGCAGATGTTCCAGATGGTGCTATATCGACAGCATTGACCGCCCATGATCCTACCGTCAGGTTCATGAGCGCAGATCCCGTTGCCAGGAACAGTATAGTTGGTACAAGCATCTTTGCGGTTCCTGTGAAATAGCTCATTCCAACAAAGAGTATCATTAATACCATTG
>JAVRLU010000090.1:0-3246 GCA_031961165.1 Thermoplasmataceae archaeon | reverse complement strand
CAAGCTTGGCTTAGAATGGGGAGATAAGATACCTACCGGTATATTCTACAACGTTGAGAGGCCGACTTACGAGGACCTTGATGAAGTCCTGAAAGAGGGCCCGTTATTTGATAGAAAGGAACACGTTTTGACCGAAGAGGATCTTGCTGAATTCCAGTAAGATCCGTATTTTCATATTTTTTTGGATATTTTTGTAAGGAAAACAGCGAAAATAATTACGCCTGAAATTATTATGGCTATGCCGGGAATCTCAAGGAAGAGGTCCGAGGTTTCTCTGGTCGGAAATACGGTTAGTGCATTGAATGATATTTTATAGCTTCCGTTCCCGTTTACCTGGACTTCGTAATTCACTGGGTATGGATGGGGTGATATGTTAAGATAAACAATACCGGTTAAAACATCTTCATTAAATATACTGTAAGTTACACAGGTAACTCCATTCCTCTCATATTCTGAAACTTCATAAATTTTGTAATTTATCGATCTTGTATTCCCGATCCCGACGGACATAGTTATATTCAAAGGATACTGCGGAAGCTGAGAAAACGAGGAGGTATTAGATGAAGGAGTCAATATGGCAGATTGATTCCATTCTGTAGTATAGACAGGATGTATTGTATATGAATAAGCAGTCAGTGATATACCTATAACGATCAAAACGACCGCAGAAATGCCGATTCGATTTCTAAGGATCGCCATATATTTAGCACGTAAATGATCGTTTCTTCTCTCAACGATAGGAATTCTAACCACGAATCTATATGTTTAATTGCGAATATATCCGTTTCCATTCCACTGTTTTGGATACAATATATACAATCACAAAAAGTATTAAATACATAAATTCAGATAGAACTAACGATTAAAAGAGGGAATAAAAAATGGATAATAGTGAACCAATCGTGCCGAACGCGCCCCCGAAAGGGTCAAACGTGAAATGGTACGCAATTATTGTAGTTCTAATAGTGATCATCGCGGCTTTTGGGGTCTTAGCATTTTATCATCCCGTAACGACTGGGAGTTCCTCCAGTGTTACATCAGCCGCAGCGGTAGCAACGATAGGACAACCATACAACCTCACCATAAAAACGAACGGAGCATTTGATACAATTACCGTTTACTTCGGTGATGGAACGACGACTATCGTCCCATACAGCGGTTCAGATACTGTGACGGTATCGCACGTTTATAATACTGCCGGTGTTTACAATATATATTACACTGTGAACTTCGGCGGAAATGTATATTCAAATGTGCATTCAATTGTTTCTGTTCAGGCGGCTGGATTTGCCCTTCCAAGTGAGGAATCCCTGGGAAGCCTTGCACTGTCACCGACTTCAACACCTCCTGAGATACCGAATACGCAGCTGTATAATGCCTCTACGACCGGGAAGCCAACAAACCTCTCATTCATTGTCGGTTACTTCACACCGCCTACCAACCCGAATTATGAGGTTATTGCACAGAATATAATAGTATACAAAAACGGTACGACTTTTGAGAAGTATCGCCTTCCGTACTATTATAACGTAACTGACCAGGCCTATAAACTTCCACCGACAGACGCTTACTTCAATTTAACAAATCTTTCACAGGGCTACTATGAGATCGCGGTCAACACCATTACCGGATCGCTTGGAACAGTTTCGCTTTCAACTTCAATAATGAACACAACAGTAATACAATACGCAGCCGGGTCCATAGGTATTTATAACGCAACCGGAAAGTTATTCAACGGAACAGCTACGCTCAATACCCTAATCGGGCTGCTTTACCCTATAAACACGACCGTTTTGAATTACAATGGAACATTCCTGAACTACCTTGCTCCGACGGTAGCTAATTATACTAATGGGGCGAATATGAACTACTCGAAGGGGGCAGCAGTCAATTACATGAATGGGCAGGCCATAACCCTTTACAATGGGGCAGGCTTCTCGGTCAACGTTAACACCACATTCAACGATTCCAAGGATTTCAACGCAACCGTTGCCTCTGGATCAACACTCATGTTCAAGAAAGATGTTTTCAACGGCATATACAACACCACATCCATGAACTTCATGCAAAACGCATCGTTAACATTCAATAAATCCGTTAAAACTTCTATGGCAGCAATGACCAACATAACCCTTGCATCTGGTTCTAAGATCATTTTCATGCAGAACACAAATATATCGGTAAACGGAGGGACAGCCACAAGTTATACGAAAGGTTCCTCTTATACTGCTCCTTCCAGCGAGATCATAACTTTCCTGAACAAATCAATAGTGGAATTCCCATCTACCGGCGTAACTGCAATGAAAGGCTTTACGTATTCATTCCTTACGAACAGCTCGCTTGAGTTTGGCTCTAATACCGCTGTTATGATAACTTCACCATCGAACATAATGTTCAATTCAACTGAGAATGTATCGTCACTCGCCTCATCAGGCTTCACATTCCTAAACAAGGCAATGATAACCTTCGATGACAACACAAGCGTATCATACACATCATCGGCCTCAATAGTTAATTACAGCAAAGACTTCATGGTAAGCTACCCTGCCACAAAAGGAGTTGGCTTATCTAGCAACGCCACGGTTAAGTACGAAGCAAACACATCGCTATACTACACAAATCCAGAAACAAAGGTCCTTTATCCAATGGAAACAAACGTTACGGCGACATTCCAGGTTAATGGAATGACCAGCTCGCCAATAGTAACAGGTGAACTTAATGCATCGGCAAGTGAATACCAGTCTACATATTACTACGATGCAGTAGTATTTCCGAATGCAGCTCTATATGTCGTTCCAACAACGGTCGAGACATTCATCAACGCTGAAGCTGAAACAGGTGCCTATAAGACGCTTGATGGTGCAATTGCATACGATACCGTTTCAGGCGAAATACTTGAAAACACATACCAGTTCCTTGTCGGTTATAACGGAACGTCTTCAACCTCATTCATACCGGAACTCGCCACGAATCTGCCAAGCGTTGCAAACCATGAAATAAACACCAATTATGCAAATTACACCGTTCACGATCCGTGGGGAACAACATACGAAGTGCATATCCAACCGTACGAAAATTACACTTTCTACATAAGATCGAATGCAACATGGCAGAACGGGCAGCCGGTTACGGCATGGGATGTCGAGTACTCAATGGCAAGGACGCTGTTATTCGATTCTGGTACTCCGGGAACTCCAGGATGGATTGAGGCTCAATATCTCCTTCCAGGGAATTACTACGAAACGA
>JAVRLU010000089.1:0-3189 GCA_031961165.1 Thermoplasmataceae archaeon | reverse complement strand
ATATCCTAAATCCTATAATACCGAGTACAAGTGAAAATGCGGATGCTATTATTAAAGGAACGTATCTCTTCACCTTTATCCCTATTGATATGAAGGAGAGTGAATTTGAATACAGGTTTATTGCATTGGCAGCTATACCGCCAAGAAAAAGCGACAGCATTCCGATTATTGCATATGGCCCCATAACTGAAAAAAGATCGAGGGCAGGATTTCCTGAAGGGTTCTTTGATAGTATTGCAACTATCATTCCCGCAACTTCAGCAAAGATAGTTGCAGATGAGGATCCGATAAGGGTATAAAGGAAAGTCGACGCTGCCGGGGCATCCTTGCTTATATACCTTGAATAGTCCGATGCGTATGGCCCCCATGACATTATGTATGAAAATGATGCTGCAAACGTTATGCCAAATATTTCAGGCACGGGCATTATAGGGACAGCATGGTAAATCGTGCCGATATTGCGAACAGGAAGGAAAACAACCAGAAAAACGAACATCAGTCCAATTACGAATGACATAACCTTCTCGAAGAGCCTGATTGCCCTGTATCCGATCAGGGATGTGAGGGCAACTATAAAGACTATGGAAAGTATAATAATATAATACGATACGCCAGTTGCAACGTAGAGCGCAAATGATGCGAGTATCACGTTTACTGTTAGCCACCCTGCGGTGTTGCCCCACTGAAGTGTTGAAAGGAATGAACCGCCCCTTATGCCGAATGACTGCTTGCCAATTACCATCTGCGGCAGTCCTGTCCTGGGGCCAAGTAAGCTCATCATTGAGAGAAGCACGCCTCCAGCAACTGTTCCGGACACGATGGAGACAAACGAATAGAATAGGTTGAGGCCAAGGCTTATTGGTATAAACCCTATGGCAAAATCACCAACTGTAAGGTTTGATGCGAACCAGATGAAAAACACAGAGGATGGTTTACTGTTTCTCTTATTTTCCGGTACTTGTTCTATGGAATATTTCTCTGTGTATTGATTGCTCTTTCCGAACAGATGTTCGATCATATGTTAGTGCTAATTTCGAAAAAGTATATATTTTTTGTTATTTCTTTTTTTAATATCATTATTCAAAAAACATCCTTGCATTCGCGGAACATCAGGATTCAGGAGATTTTTCAACGAAGCCAATGGATAATTCTATTTCGAAAAAGCTGAAACTAAAAATATAGTGCTGAGTATCATATAATGAATAACCTTTTGGCATATCCGTTTATTAAATATAACTGAAAAGTATGGGTTTAAAAAAAGAATGACCGGATTTATACGTTTTTATTGCATCCGTTTTAATCGTTTCTGACCTCCTTATGAATATCGTATGGTTTGCGATTCCCTTTACTCTTCATTTCTGAATTTTGACCATACATCCTCTTTCCCAGCATCTCTCTCGCAAAGAGAACGAGGATCGCAGATATGATAAAGAAGATGGCACCTATAACGAAGGCGTAGAAATAAGCGGTCGTATCTGGAAAAGAGAAATTCACAGTGCCTGATGGGGTATGCACCACCTCGGTTACTACAAAAGCAGAGAGGATAGCGCCGGCAACCGGTGCACCGATGCTGCTTCCCAGGTACCTCAAAGTGCTGTTCATTGATGTTGCGAGGCCCATGTTTTTTGCTTCAACTGAAAGGACAAGGAGATTTATAAGCGATGCATTCATAACGGACATTCCGGCGCCTATTATTACCTCATATATCAGAGTCATCGTATATCCTGGAGACAAAGCCAGCAAAAAGAACCCGATTGCAGAAATTAATGCACCGGCTATTGCAAGTGGCTTTATACCGACGGTGGAAATGATTTTTCCGGTGACTATTGCAAATATTATCATTCCACCTGCAAACGCAACCATTGAAAGACCCGTGTCGAATATCGAGAGCCCAAAACCGTAGGGTGCCGGTGTCTCAAATTTATATGAAAGCGCCTGCATGGAAAGGTATGTCCCCATGCCTGCTACAGCTAGAGTTATATTTGTTATAAGCACGTTTCTTTCCGATAGCAGTTTCGTATCGAAAATTGCCTCGCCCCCCTTCCTGTGGTAACTGGCTTCGTATAGGAACATGGGTATAAAGAGAATCATGCCCGTTATAGCCATGCCGAGAAAGATCGGTGATCTCCATCCCCATTCAGATCCTTCCGAAAGGGCAAGAACAACCATTGCCAGCGGTACCGCAAGGGCAACTGCACCGATGTAATCCACCTTTACGTCTGGCCTCCTGTACCTCGATTCATGAACCTTAAGTATGGTTACTATTGCCAGCGTTGCAATGAATGGAATGGCAGAATGATACGTCCATCTCCAGCCGAACGTATTCGAAACAAGCGATCCGAGTGGAAGGCTTATAGCGAAACCTGCTCCGAACATGCCGCTTAGCAATGCTTGGGCCTTGGGAACCATATCCCTCGGGAACTCCTCCCTTATCAGAGACATCCCGAGGGGCATAATTGTTAATCCAACACCCTGAACCGTACGGGAAATAACCATGAAAGTGAAATTTGGAGAAAATCCTGTAACTGATACCGCTATGGAATAAATGATCATTACTATTGACATCATCTTCTTTTTCCCGTAGATATCTGCTAGTTTTCCTATAACCGGGCTGAGTGCCACTCCTGATATTAGATACGTTGAGAGGACTAGACTCACCTGTCCAACGGTAATATTGAAACCTTCCGCAATCGATGGTAACGAAGGTGTGAGCATACCTTCCACGTACATGACGGCAACAACGATCATGGCAAGTAGGATCATAACGAAATTAGCGTATTTTCGATTGTAAACCTGTTCTTCCATTATTTATCATCCCGTTCCTGAGTTCGTGAATGAAATCCGACAGCTCTTCTATTATCGATACCAACCTTTCCTGGAATGCAGAATCGCAACCCTCGAAGATCTTTTCATATATGGGGCCTATATTATTTATGCGCTGCAGAAGCTGCCTCCCCTCATCTGTAAGCGTAATGTACACTGTCCTCCTGTCAGAAGGATCGTATGTCCTTTCAACAAACCTTCTATCTGCAAGAAGATCAACTATATGAGAAACAGAAGGCTTGGTGATTCCAAGCTTGGCTGCGATATCTGAAGGCTTGATCTGACCCCTTTTCTCAAGATATGATAAAATGAAATATCCTGAAAATGATAGGTTCTCCTTCTTAAGAATCTCTTCCCTGTAAAACA
>JAVRLU010000088.1:0-3350 GCA_031961165.1 Thermoplasmataceae archaeon | reverse complement strand
GTTTTACCTTCTTCCACTATCCTGCCCGCGTCAAGCACAATTATTCTATCAGCCGTATACAGAACCCTTCCAGCGTTCTGGTCAATGTATATCACCGTCTTCTTTTTCGCCCATGATTTCAGCCGGTTGAGCAGGTACATGGAATTTATGCTGTCGATCATTGAAAACGGCTCATCCATGACGATTACTTCCGGATCAGCTATCATTGCAATTGCGAATGCAAGCCTCTGCCTCTCCCCTCCTGAAAGCGTCTCCACATAACGCTTACCGAATTCATGCATTGGAATACCGAATTCTGCAGAGATCCTTTCAATATCCTTTTCCTGGATGCCAAGTGAATTGTAAGCAACAGTATTATTCAGGTGCCATTCAACACTCTGGAGGGGATTCAGTGAACTGTACGGATCCTGGAATACATTGCGTATATACGTTGAATATTTCTTCATCTCTTCGTTATTAAGGCCTGAAACGTCCCTGCCATCATAAAGGACGGATCCGGAATCGGGCCTGTCGAATTTCACGAGTATATTGGCGAGCGTTGATTTTCCGGATCCTGACATGCCTATTATCCCGTATATGTTTCCAGGGGAAAATTCATAGCTAACGCTGTCAAGTGCCCGTATGTCCACCCATTTCAGTGCGGATATCCTTTTTTTGTACGTTTTTGTAATATCAACGATTTTCAGTGACATTCAAACCCTCCGGCCTAAGGCATCGATACCCGTGGCCACCTTTCGATCTATAAGGTATAGGTTCGTTACATTCAGCGGTTTTCCTGCGGCAGTAAATATAGAAGGGGCAGCCTGGTATATTCGTTTCCGTATACATTGATTCAGGGGATATCGACCGGCTTGAATAACCCGGCCTGAAGCGAATAAGATCCTCCGTATACGGATGCCGTGCGCTACTTATAATTTCATCTGGCCGCCCGTCTTCAACGATCCAGCCGCCATACATGACGTAAACCCTGTCCGATACGAAGAATACCGGATCAGGATTGCTTGCTGCTATCAGGAACGATATGTTTCCCGATGAAGCCATCCTCCTGACGGTTTTCAGCAGATTCAGCGATGAAACCGGATCCTGTGATGTTGTAGGCTCGTCCATTATTATCAGCCTGGAATGGGGAGCAACGGCAAGGGCCATGAGCAAAACTACCTTGTGCCTGGTCCCGTAGCTTATCTCAAATGATCTCCTCTTCATAACGGAAAAGTCAAGCCCAACAAATTCCGCTGCCTTCTCAATCTCATCAGGATCGTAGGGGAGGCCATGCTGCCGCATAACCTTTTTCACCTGATCCCCGACTGTCCAGAGAAAATCCAGAGAATCAAGGGAATTCTGGGGTACATAGACAATATCCTTTTTATAACCTGATAACGATTGGGAACTGATCTCATTACCATCGTATTTTATAGATCCTGATACAATCCTCGTTTGTAGGAGAATGGTCTTAATAAGCGTTGATTTTCCTGATCCTGATGGTCCGGTTATGCCAACAACGTTTTTTTCCGCTATACTCAATGTTATATCATGCAGTTTCTCATCGAACTTCCCGTTCTCGGCGTATCCCGCGGTTACATTAACCAGATCCAGAAGGCCCATCCTGTTTCCCCTTCGCAGATGCTTCCAGTTCCTCCTCTGTAATTATGTTAACCCTCCTGCCGGCATGTTTTACAACATCCGGATTCCTCCTTGACAGGAATATTATGTAAACAACCATTAAAACGACGTAAATAGAGGTTGCTTCCACCGCCTGCGTTATCGGGAAGACTGGTGGTACAATAGATTCGTACAACACGAAAATGAATATTGCGGTGGCAATCGACGGGAGTATGTAATGCTCGATGGGATGGGTTATGCGGTGAATACCAACATGCTTTTCCCTGAGGCGCTTGAAAAGCGTCATTACCGAGGTGTTGAGCATCAGATGCACCGATATAAGGCCGACCAGGGCCATGGTGGACAGCATATCAAATGAATACTCGAGTATCGTGTCGATATTCGATATGTTATGTGAAGTTATCAGGTAAAGTGGTGGATAGCCCATGGCAAGTTCAATTGAGAACGGCACTATCATTGACATCATTACAGATACTATTGCTATGAATATCAGTGCTATGTACGGGCTTCCGAATCTTTTGCTTATCCTTGAAAAGGCTTCGGGTATAACGCGGTCCCTGGCCATTGAGAAATATACCCTCCCGGCATTTGCCTGCATTGCAACACCATCGGAGAACGCAGAATTGAAAGCAACAAGTGAAAGCATAAGACCTCCTGCAATTCCTGCATATAGGGTTGCAACTATCACTCCAGGGATTTCTGCAGATGCAAATGAGACCATCCGGTTAACTCCCCATCCAACTGTGAGCGCATAAGCAACTTCAGTCAGAACAGCACCGATGATCAGGAGTCCGAGAACCAGCGATCGTGTAATCGATTTATATACACGAACCTCCTCGCCCAGGGGTGCCGAACCTCCGTACCCTATGAAGCTTGTCAGGCCGAAGATCATTCCGAGGCCAAGCCCTGCAAAGGGACCGCCAATCGGATCGAATTCAGCTGAATATGATTTCCATGCAAACGGGTTGAATACCTGCAGCGTATTGTCCGGAGACCTGAGTATTATTATAATCCCGAGTATAGCAAGAAAAGCTACCTCAAATGCCGATGCGAATTTCACATACTTCATCTGTGGCCTGATACCGGATATTGCAAGAACTATCGGGGCCACTATGAAGATCAGTATGAAAGGTATCCATATCCAGACCGGAAGGGCTATGTGGAAAAAGTATTGAACTATTCCTGGAAGAAGTATGCCTGCCACGTAGACGGGTATCGCAGCCGTGCTCACTCCCTGGTACATGACATATATGAAACCGGATAATATGGCACTTCTTGAACCGAGAGCCGTTGATATATAGCCGTAATATCCCCCGGCACTTGCATGATGTTTTGAAAGATGATACAGGGTATTGACCTCAAGATACATGGTAAGCGTTGCTATAAGGAACGCAAGCGGTGTTAATACGAAGGCAAACATTGCCGCCGATGTCATAAAGGCGACGGTATCGCACGCCGGTGCCATAGCGGATATTTCCTCAGCGATCGCCCCCCAGGTACTGACGTCTCCATGCAATCTCTGTCCCTGTTCAGCGGTACTTGAATTATACATATGCCCGCTTATTAATGTATCTTATATAAAATTTACGTAATGCTAATTGAATTAGCATTATGCTTAAAAATGGTAGAAGACTTCAATTCCGAAGAGGAAAACAGAGGATATTTAAATTCCATGGTCTATTATATTTTCATGTTTGCAGGATTAAATACGTGGATGTTTTAATCGTTTT
>JAVRLU010000087.1:0-3444 GCA_031961165.1 Thermoplasmataceae archaeon | reverse complement strand
GCCGATGATTGCATAGCAAGATACAACGAGATCTATGCACAATCGCTTACAGGCTTATCGAAAATTAGCAGATTCGTTACAGAGATCAGTGATTCTGAACTTCTTGTACAGACGCAATGAAATGCTACATTACATTGATACATACATTAAATGATAATATATGCATAATGTCTTGATTTTCTATGGTTAAAACCGGATCCAGGAATCTTCTCGTTATTGTTTTAGCCACATTTTCATGGATAACTTTCCAGTCATGGTTTATAATCATGAACGTGTTCGATCTGAATGGCGGCGGCCAGATCGATACGGCCACGTTTGAACAATCTCTCTCGAGCGCGATTTTTTCACACCAGTTCTTTGTTAATACCGTACCTGGAAACTCCTTCTTCAGTGTGCATGCCTCAACAATACTTTTTGCAATCCTCCCATTTTATGCGATTTCAACCGGTTTCATATCACTTTACATAATACAGGCAGTAATAATATACTCACCTGCGATTGTAATATTCTTGCTTGCAAGAAAAAGAATAGGCGACAATTATGTTTCATTGCTCCTCGGCCTTTCATACCTCATATACCCGGCCATAACTCCGAATGTCTTTGAGGCACTGACACTCTTTTCCGGATTTGCAATATTTTCATATTACTTCTTCGATAATAACAGGAAAATTGCCTTCTCAATATTCTTCCTTCTCATGCTGTCGACTATGGAATTCAGCCCGATAATTGGATTCGTTTTCGGAATTTATGTGCTCCTGATATCCCCACCATTCATACGATCCATGAAAAAAATATTTGGAATGAAAGAAAGTGTTACAGAAGAAGGGAAAACGCCGTGGATTTTCTATTCAGCTTTTTCAATAATCGTATCAACGGCAATGTTTGTATTCGACATAAAATTTATAGCATATTCGAGTGCTGGCACGCATTCGGCCTTTATCAATCTTTACGGAACTAATGTCTTTTCTTCATCACAGCTTCTCTACAATGCAAGCTTCGCAGATCCAGGAAGCAAGATCGATTATTTGCTTTACCTTAATTTTCCGTACCTATTTCTATCGTTCATGGACCCGGTTTCGTTGCTCCAGCTTCCCTGGTTTGCAGCGGGTTTTATAACCTCATTTTCTCCATATTATTCCTATGGGGTTTATTATGAGGCTTACATATGGCCCTTCGTGGTCATAGGCGCAGTAGGCGGACTGTATAAGCTTTCAAGAAGCAATGGAAAAGTTGATCTGTCAAAGGTTAAAAAAATTGTAGTGCTAATGTTCATAGTTATGATGATCTCATGGACAGCACAGTATGCTTTTTCTTATTCACAGAATATGCCACTGGCGATTCCCCAGGAGGATCGTGACTATATACAATCTCTTTTACCGATCCAGCAGGGATCTCCTTTAACTACGCAGGCGAGTAATGTTGAGTTTACAAGTGCCTATGACTGGAATTCATGGTTTTTCGGTGGAAATAAAGAATACGTCATCATTTCAGCGAATTCGTACGAATTTGAATCGCTGCAACATTACGGACTCTATTCCGCATCGGGTCAGTATCTTGTATACGAGGAGAACTACACCGGGTCTCCAGTTCTGGATAATTATGATAATTCCATGAACGGGAAATTGAACTCGCCTGATCAGAATGTATCACTTTTTGTTCCAGATGGTTCCTACAAAGTTTCCGTAACCGTACGATCGGGCATATACGATTCTGCGATAGTTTACAATGAAAACAGTTCTTCGAATAAGGAGTTCGATGTGAATAGCGGAATCGTGATACCATTTACCGTAAATGAAACGCAACACATCAAAACAATAATAACCCCATATAAACTCACACAGGGCTATTATATGGTTAACAGCATGATCACGACTTCACTGAATTCATCATCCGAGATTGCGCAATCCTCCTACGGGGCAATTGCAAATCAGACGAGTTACGAATACTTTCCATACAACATTACATTACAGAAGGGAAATCCGTATTATTTCTGGGAGATGACGACGGGATACCCCGGGGGGATAAAGGTTCCGTACAGTAACGGTTCTTCGTATCAGTTCCAGTTCACACCTTCACAGGGAAAATATCCTTATTTAAACGAAGTGAGCAGCAGTTCCGGAAAATTCAACGTTACGGATGTGAATGAGAGTTTCCCGATGGCTCTGATAACGAATAAAACGGCTTCGAACAGTATGGACTATAAAATATATGTTGATGGCATAGAAGAATCGAAAGGTACTGTAAACCATGAAGATACCTTTGTAATAACTTCAGATTCGAACGGAATGGAAAATATTTCCCTGGATTTCGGGCTTCTGAAATTTTCCATGATGAACGGATCCGAATACTACGTTTCCGTGGAAAGCCTGAACTACAAGCCCTATGGTAATATATTTCTTGATTATCCGATTACGGCCCTTATAATACCTTTGGCGATTGGAAATATTGTTATTATTGCAATTGACAGGGATAAACACATAGATCATTTTGTAAAATATAAAGGAAAGGTCATGGCAGCGATTTCTATTGCTTCTTTATCATTCTTCATACTTTTCGCATTATATTACTTTAAAATTATAGATTCTCCCCTCACAATCAGTATCTTCAGGTACACTGGCATAACAATAGCCCTTCTTGGAGGTATATACTTTACATTTCTCTACAAGGATCTTAAAATGAAGAATAAAGAATCAATATGATTTTATTTTTTGGATTCGCTTAAATTGCAGGAATATATTCACTATAGAATTTCTCTTTAAAGGATCAAGAGAATGCCGGAATATTTTTCAGTTCATCACGATGCTAATTCTCTGAATAACGATTAAGGTTCATTCGAGATCCAATTAACCGTGTCATTGTTATCAAAGCAGATTAAATTACCTGAACTCCCCCTAATTTAACCCATAGGTATAATGTCCTTGAAGAGATCAACAATCCTTTCAACCTTCTTCGGAACAGCTGCAAAGTATTCTGTACCGTTTTTCTCAACTATCCTCTCCATCTTTGAAAGCTCGAAAAGAACCTCATTGACTGAGAACTTGCCAAGGAGGTTGTGATCTTTCAGTACCTTCAGTATCCTGAACCTTATTCGCAATGCAAGGAATACGATGAAGAAGAATCCCTTCACCCTGTCATCGTCCCTCAAATACTTCTTATCTGATTCAAGATCACCCTTCATTGTGTCGAATACCTGTTCAACCTCCTCCCTTGACTTATACTGATCGTAAATCTCAGAGGGGTTTCGGTAAAGATCGGATATGATTGCAAAAACACCGAGACGGTCTTTCTTATCTTCAAAGTATTCCATGTCCCTCTTTGAGGATGCGACATCCCTAAGGATCGACGATTCCTCCTCGGCCCTCATCACTGGATCCTGGAACATGTAGATGTATCCCAGCCTTGAGGATTCAACGGAAGCCTTTATGGGCCTGTTATGGTAAATGA
>JAVRLU010000086.1:0-3552 GCA_031961165.1 Thermoplasmataceae archaeon | reverse complement strand
ATGAACCTGGCGCTTCTTGGCCTGGCTGCAGGCGGGCCACTGGGGCTGACTGGTGCACTGCTTCTCCTGCTGTCCCACAGTTTTGGAAAGGCCGGCGCTTTTTATTCTTCCGGAAATATCCTGAGATTCACGGGAAAGAAGAAGATAGAAGAGATCAGTGGCATGGCCAGATCCATGCCGTACACATCCACTTCCATGATAATGTCTTCACTGGCTGTTACCGGCGCACCCCCGTTTGGGACATTCTTCGGTGAGTTCCTAATACTCGCTGATATCTTTTCCCTGCACATGTATGCACAATTCATCATAGTGATAATATTTCTGACCGCAGCATTCATATCCATGAATTATAACGTAACGGGAATGGTGTTCAGCGATTCACATCCAGGTAGGGAGAATATGGGAATCATGCAGGTCATTTCCATAATTTCGTCCGCAATTCCCCTTTTTATCGGGGTTTTTTATCTGGTGGTGATGTACATTGAGATATTATAGATTTGGCAAACCTGAAGGTAGATTCATCGGGAATACTGAAAAATATTCAGTATACGAGAGAACCATATCGGATAACAGAATGGACATTTCCTATGAAACGTACCGGAATCTTCCGGGAGAGTTCACCTTTGAATATGGGCCCGCAACCGGTGGATTACTTGAATCCGTAGCTTTTGATATGCATACTCCGGGTGAACTGATAAAGCACGTCGACGTTGATCCATACTGCAAAAAACGGACATTGAAGATTATAGGACTGGATCCACGGGATGCACTGCTTATGGTGGAGAGGATCAACGGCTTTCATGCCGCATCAAACGCCATAGCTTTCGAAATTGCCGTTGAAGATGCGCTTGGAATCGAAGTATCTGACCGTGTACGCTATTCACGATTGATAATGATCGAGCTGGAAAGAATGAGAAGCAATCTGGAAGTGGTGAAACGGCTGTGCGAATCGGCGAGTTTCGGCGTTCCACAGAATCAAATAGCATACCTCAGGGAAGAAATGGCAAGGATCATCTCCAGGGCCACAGGCCATAGATATTTCTTTTCTGCTTCTTCTATAGGTGGCTGCAATTTGAATACAGCTAAAATGGATCTGGCCGTTCACAGGATCAGAGAGGATTTTTCCAGAATTTTTGAAGGGCTTTTGCAGTCAAAGATATTTCTGAACAGACTCCAGAAGAATGGGGTTATCGAGGGAGGAAAACTGATTGGACCAGCGGCCAGGGCAGCCAGCATGGAAATTGATGCTAGAATTGATAACAAAGATCTTCCATACTCAGAACTCGGTTTCAGACCATTCGTATTTGATGAACCTGATGCATTTGGCAGATTCTATGTGAGAAGCCAGGAGATACTGGAATCTGCAGAAATGATATCAAGATCCATTGAATACAGCGGAAATTCGGATCCTGCCCGTACTTTGCATATGAGCGGTGAAGGCGCGGCAAGGATTGAGAGCCCGCAGGGTGACCTTTTCTACTACGTAAACATCGAAAACGGGATCGTGAAGGACCTGCAGATTTCATCCCCCTCACTGATCAACATTGATGCATTTATAAAATCCATGGCAGGAAATATATTCACTGATTACCATTTCAACTGGGAAAGCTTTGGAATATGGATTTCTGAACTTGCGGTGGTGATACGGTGAGCAGCCTGTGGTTTTTCAATGGAATAAGGAAGGGAATAAAAACGGAAAAGTTCCCCTCAGCGGAACCTGTAGATGCCCCGCTATGGCCATCCAGCCTTGCAGGAAGTAACAGCGATAAATGCCCTGTGAACGCTATAAACGACGGTGTATGGATCAGGGAGAAATGCATATTCTGCCGCAGGTGCCTGCCAGATTTAAAGCCAACCGGTGATCAGGATATATTCACCATAAAAAGTGAGAATAATACGTTCAGGCGATCCTTTCATGTATTTCCGATTGATTCCGGCGCCTGCGGGGCATGCAACATGGAGTTTTTAAGCATATTCTCACCGCAGTACGACGCAAATCGTCTCGGTATATTTGTCGTCAATACGCCCCGCCATGCCGATGCCATCATTGTTATGGGAACCATGACATCGGGCATGAAAGACGCTCTTAAAAGAGCCTACGATGCCATGCCAGAACCAAAACTCATCATCGCACTCGGGACATGTGCATTATCCGGAGGTATCCTCGGCGAAAACCCGTTAGATAGGGAAAAATATAATGTTGAGATTGCTGGATGTCCTCCTTCTCCGTATACAATACTGGCTGCCCTTAACGCTGTCATGGGAAACGGTAAGCGTCATTACAAAGAAAAGAAAAAATACACGGAGGTGAAATGAATTTGCTTTCCTATCTGGGGCCGGTACTCTTCGGAATTGCCGCACTTATCGGTATATTCAACAGGAAGGCATCCTACCTGATACTTTCAGTTTCTTCCGTGGTATTTGCAGCCACACAGTATGTACCGGGTGATTATCTTTCTTACTATTCCATCATAGCTGCGATGGTCTGGTTTTTTGCAGGCATGTATTCATTATCTTACGGAGAAAAGTATGGGAAATGGCTGGCATCACTTATGTCCCTGACCGTTCTTGGGATGGCAATAATACTGGTTTCAAACAACTACCTTGCGCTAATTTCCGGATGGGAAATAATGTCCGTTCCATCTTACGCCATAGTGGCTTTGAATAAGAATCAGAAGGGGCCGGCCTTCACCTTTATGGCATTCAGCGAATTTAGTACAGTGCTGATCATTGCCGGTGCCATATCATCCTTTGTAATATCTGGAGATTCGTCATTTGGCTTTATCCACGTTAAAATCTTCGTACCGCTTCTTCTTGTATCGTTTGGATCGCTGATCAAGATGGGCATGTTCCCCTTTATGATAAGCGAGTGGCTTCCCATAGCACATGGAAATGCACCGGCAAATGCATCCGCTGTATTCAGCGCAACAATGACATTGATGGGTGTGTACCTTATAAATAGAATGATATTCCTGAGTGCAGCCAGCTCGGGACTGATCTACATAGGAATAATTTTCCTGATAATAGCAAGTATTTCGATCATTTTCGTATCAATATATGCCTACATTTCAGAGGAAATGAAGATGCTCGGTGGATTCAGCACGATAGAGAATCAGGCCGCAATTTTAGCGGCTTTTGGCCTGTATCTCGTATCGGATAATGCAATCCTGAGGGAATTCGTTCTCATAACAGTAATTATCTTTACCCTGTCGCATGCCCTGTCAAAAACAGGTCTCTTCCTATCAATAGGAAGTACAGGAAAGGAGTACTTTGGCGAGGCTGGGTTTGCAGAAGACAGATGGATGAGGCTCGGCACTCTTCTCTCCACCCTGTCTCTGTCGGGTCTCTTTCCGACAATAGGCGGACTTGCAGTCTGGATGCTCCTTGAATCATTTTTCATGCAGGCTTTCCTTGGGGGCTATACAGGTATTATTGCAATAATTGTTGGATCAGTGATAGCAATATCCGAAGGAATGGCCACGGGATCTATGATGAAGATCCTTTCTTTTTCCGTATTATTCAGGGCAAGGAAGGGTAAAGCCAGGAAGATAG
>JAVRLU010000085.1:0-3568 GCA_031961165.1 Thermoplasmataceae archaeon | reverse complement strand
TCAAGAATCGGGGGCGGCCAGGTTTTTGCAGGCATGATCTCGGAGATGCTTGCAGAGGAAGGGATCGATGTAACGCTGATAACGGATAAGAACCATCATTTCCTGAGGGGCGAATACAAGCGAATCATTGAGACAGATTTCACATACAGTGAAGACGAGAATCCACTTTCTACCATTTCTAAAATGATACGCCTGAAGAATAAATTAAGGAAAACAGGGCCCTTTGATTTTGTTATAAACAACCATCCAAATGTCTTTCTTTACAGGGGTGACGTTAATTCTCTCCACAGCATTTCAATAGTGGAACAGGCCCTGGATGAAAATGGCGATATAAGCAATAGATTCGTGCTGTTATCGCTGAAACTTGCCCGCTTGTACAGGATCTACGATAATGCCAGTTTCTGGGTTTCCACAGAATATAACAGGATGATGTCACGGAAGGTTTTTGAACGCATGGGTGTCAGGAATACAAAATTCTATGTTTCATACATACCGGTTAAAAACATGCCGGATGTAAATTTAGATGAAAAGAAGGATCAGGTCCTGGTTTTTGGGAGAATTTCCAGGGAAAAATCCCTCGATGCCGTCATCGATATCGCTAAAAAAATAGACCTGAAATTCATTATTGCAGGGTCGGTCAATCCCGGCAACGAAAAGTATTATCACGAGCTTGTTTCATCCCTGCCCGGAAATGTGGAAGTCATCCCGAATCCAGACGAGGAACTTAAGGACAGGTTGTACCGGGATTCAAGGATATTTCTGCACCTGAGAAAGCGCGAGAGTTTTGGGATTTCCGTTGCCGATGCCATTTCCTACGGCTGCGTGCCCGTTGTTCCGAAGAGCGGCGGGCCGTGGATGGACATAGTGCAGGAGGGCAAATTCGGTATGGGATTTTCAAATTATGATGAAGCCGTTGAATGCTTGAGGAGGGCAAGGAATTTTACGGATTCGGAAGTACGGTCAATACTGAATTCAAGGGACAGGTTTTCATACCAGAAGTTTAAAAATGAGTACATGAAGATGATCGAAAGTATAATTGAAAAAAGATAGCGTAAAAATGCCTCTTCCTTCGAACGGATCCTGAATACTTATCGCATTTTAAAATATAAAATATGGCAGTATCAAGGAACCGATGCAATTTTTCCTATGATTACAAGGCATCCGTATTCACCTTCGGTTTTTAGCAGCACAGGCAGATCCGATAATCTGGAATTAAGGATTCTCTGGTTTTTCAGCGTTGCATTGCATATTACCTTTACGGGCATATCCGGTTCCATTCCCCCGGAGATCAGTTCTCCAACATATCTTTCAGCATCTCTGGAACCGAGATAAACGATCACAGTATCGGCGCATGACGCAATCTTTTTCCAGTCAACTTTTCTTCCGTTCCTGCTCTCCATCCCGGTCGCCAGGCATACAGCTGATGATAGCCTGCTATCCGTAAGCACGATACCCGCTGCAGCTGCAGAGGCAAAAGCCGTGCTTATTCCCGGAACTATGCAATAATCGATGCCGTATTCCTTAAGGCTTTCTATTTCGATATCTGTCTTGCAGAATATGGATGGATCGCCGGTTTTTAATCGCACTACCTTTTTTCCGGCCATGGCCGCTTCTGCCATATCAGTGCCGATGGATTTCGGATCAAAATGGCCGTCCGGATCGCCAACCCTTATTTTCTCCGTTCTTGCGGGTGCAATATTTATTACGGAATCATCAATGGATGCATCATAAAACAGGATGTCGCAGTTTTCAATTTCCTTTATGGATCGAACTGTCATCATTTCCGGATCGCCAGGTCCGGAACCAACGAATACCACCTTGCCTTTTACCATGGAATGAAAGAATCACATGAATGTAAATTAATCTATTCACTGTCATATTATGGATATAAAATGAAAAATTTCGCAATATTAATGCAATTTATGCACAGATGGAAACGATAATTAAAATATGAATGATTAGAGTTCATGAAGAAATTTCTCAGTTCGGCATATTTCTACGGCATCTTGCTTGCAGTAACCAGCTTTCTCCTTGCGCTTTTCACTTACATGATGACAGGCGAAGGATTATGGTGGGGCGTAACAGGTGCAGAAAGCCAGATGGGGGGCGTATTCTGGAGTTTTTTCGGCCTTAAGATATCCGCATTGCAATACTATCATGTATATCCTGTGCCTGTTTTCAACAAGGCATTCACATGGTTCCTCGTCTATGGTATCATAATCGGGCCCCTGCTTGTATCATCGATCCGAAATGAATTTTCCATAAGGCAGGTGCCTAACAGGTACCTTTTCCTTGAAGCTCTGGGCGGAGGCATACTGATCGGATACGGGACCAGAATGGCCGGAGGCTGCAATATCGGTGATTTCTATTCCGGATTCGCGACCGGAAGCATGTGGGCATTTCCCTTCTTCCTTGCCATGATTGCCGGCATTTACACGATTATAGTGATCAAAAGATACCTTGGCAGGCATGGAATTTCGCTTTCAAAGGTACGTCCGGTCATGATATGGCCGGGGAAGAGGATACAGCTTTCAATATTTTTTTCATTCCTTGCCCTTGTCGTTATTATGATATTTTTTGTAAGCAATCTCGCCAGGCTGTGGCTTGTATTCGGCCTCATATTCGGATCCATAGGATACCTCGGCATCCTGTGCTTCCAGACATCCTTCAGGGAAACGATCGGGGAATCTGGCGATAGAAGGATGGCAAGGGCCCTGGCTATTTCGCTCCTCGTATTTTCTGTAATATCACAGATCGCCATACTTGGATTCGGCATGAAAACGAATTTCTTCTTTGATCAGAGCGAAAGCGTGCTGTACCAGACGTTAGGGGGATACATTTTTGGCCTGGGCATGGGGCTTGCATTCAACTGCACGTTCAGCATGGAATGGCGTATGGGATCCGGCAATATACAGGCTATCATCACATTCATAGGGCTTACCTTCATAGGTGCGCCGCTGTATGCGATAACATACGGCTGGTGGCATTCATTCATTCCAGTCGTCGTTGAACCATCGCACTACTGGTATTTCTCGCTTTACAGGTTCGGCCTTCCCGGTGCACTGCTGATAGACCTGTTTCCGGTTGCATGGCTTATAATTTCCTCACGCCCATGGTTCACGTCAAAACGCAGGATGGCATCGGAGACGAAAGGGATATGATTATGCAATCAGGATCAGCTTCATACGCTGATCCACTTGAAAGCCTGGTCTGAACCGTAAAAAGCCTCAAGCATGTACTTTCCGTTCTGCGGCAGTTCGAAGGAAGAGATCTCGGGAACTATCGTGTAATTTATCCATCCATTGCCTTTCATGACATTTTCCGATTTCCACATATAACCATTGAGGTTGACAAGCGATCCGTAGGGAAACATCCTGAACTGCATATCGCTTATAAGTGCGCCCTCAAAGCTTATATTCACGTTCATCCCGGTAACGTTGGAATCCTGGTAAATGTATGATGACACGCTGTCGATATGGAACGTAGGAGAAGTGTGCATTGCCAGTGCTGATGCCGCCGGAACAGCAAGGCCGATGACCGCAAGTGCAGCGATTTTCCTGATTTTCTC
>JAVRLU010000084.1:0-3708 GCA_031961165.1 Thermoplasmataceae archaeon | reverse complement strand
CGATGATATTATTACCACGTAACATGAGGATATTCGTGTTATCAGAGCCGGTAAAAAAGAGGTTTCGTCAGTGAGTTGCACTGATAAAAATTGGCAGGGCCAGGTTTTACCTTGAGAAATTCTATATCAAATTCTATATTAAAAAAATTTTTAAAATAAAAATATTTAAATATTATATGGATTATGCCTTTGCTTCCGCATTCTTCGCATTCTTTTTTGCAATGTTTGCAACGTATATCAGGTATGCAAGCATAAGCAAAAGTAGTATTCCCCCTCCAAGAGTTATATAATAAAAGGCCGTGCCCATCGCAGTATTCGTTATGAATGCGGAAACCGGAACAGAAGATCCGAAAACCTTCGGGTATACAAGGCTGTAAAAGGGAAATACGGCAATTGCAATGAGTGCGAGAAACACTAGCTTTGTTTCAACTATCTTCTTAGTTGAATCAAAGTAAAACAGTATTGGAATTATGATGCCTATTATCAAAGGTATTGCAAGGACAGGACTGAATGTGACTGCAGGAACCGAAGAGTGTATGATCAATACGGTTACTATTGTCAGTATCACTCCAAGATATGTCAGGGCTATCGAGTATATCCTGTAATTTTCAAGGCCGTAGAAAACAAATGAAAGCCCCACCAGGACTAGTAGTGTACTGATAACAAAGAGCCAGTCCCCAGGTACTGAGAACCACTTTGCCGTTGCAAATTGCAGTTTGGAGAGTTCGACGCCTGCGCCGGTCACAAGTGAAGAGGCAAACACAACGAATATGAGGACAAAAATAACTTCAAATACTGAGAATACTGTATAAAGTGTCCTATCGGTGAATACACCTTTCTTTATATATTCACCGTAAACGATGAATGCATTCCTCGCCACGAATGCAATTAGAAGAAGCAAAAGCGGAACTGCGTAAATGTATGCGGCAGGAACGATGACGTTTGGAAATGAAAAATCGGCCGCCACCACCCAGAATGCCAGAAATGTCCCGGTTACTTCCCATATTGGTATCACAAAGGGCAATACGTTTTTACTGCTTTTCTTCCATGCAAAAATGATCAGGAGAGCTCCCATGGTCTCCGCCATAAGAAGGGCAAGAAATATAGCTGTTATAGAAAAGAAAAGTGCGAATACTCCGTTCATGTTCATCACCTTAGAAATTTACCTCCTTTCCAGCCGAACTCGCTGAACCGATCTCTTTTGATACGGACTCACGTTTAAACACCCTTGATGCGAAGTAGAACGTGAATGGAAGTAGAAGAGCATAGAATACTATCATAGCGATTCCGGGAGCAATCATCGAAGTTGTGAGGTTTGCACCCTGATACACGTACATAACGTTGTAAATTATGTACGGCTGGCGGCCAACCTCATCAACTATCCAGCCGTCCTCCATCGTAATAAGGGCGACAATTCCAGCGATCGGATATATTATATTCATATATTTGTTTGAGAACGGATCCTTCTTTATGATCCACATTATTAGATATATGAAGAGATAGAGACCAAGAAGAAGCCCCAGTGTTACCATCGTGTCAAAAGCATCATGAACCATGAGCGGGGGCCAGTCGCTTACAGGGTAATATGAAAGCCCCTTTGGTACCGCGAACGCAGCATTTCCATTACCGGCTAGCAGGCTCTGGAGATTCGGTATTGTTATAGATCCGACAATCTTTCCATTAATTATGGTTCCGAACAGCTTCTCAGGCATATATCCATGTCCGCCAATGTAGTTGAGTTCAAGCGCTGAGTATTTTAAGGGCTGAAGCGTCATGACGTTTGTTGCCGCAAGCGATCCGGATATTCCGGCAAGTATCACGAATATCATTGATAGCGGCGTCGTGATCCTCAGTGCCTTGCGGTAAAATGTCCTTTCATCTGGTTCCTTTGACCTGAGATACCTGTAAGCGAAATATCCGCCTATCAGGAGTGTACCGGCAAGAAGTATTGCCGGAACGACGTGGGCAATTTCAGCCAGGAATGACGGTGAATTCACTGCAGCCCACGGATTCACGTCCGTAATCTTGCCTGTTGCCTCATAAACACTTATATTAAAGCCGTTAGGAGTGTTCATCCATGCGTTCTCCATAACTATGAACGCAGCGGATCCGAGTGTTCCGGCTCCTATGAAGAATGTTAGAATCCAGTGTGTTATCCTGTTCTGGAAGGCATCCCAGTAATAGACGTATATTACAAGGAATATGGTCTCTGTGAAGAAAGCGAATATTTCAAGGTAAAACGGTACCATGGCCACGGCGGCTGTAAGCGCGAAAAATTTTGGGAACAGAATAACAAGCTCCGCTGCCATAACTATACCGCTTGCCGTACCAACAGCAAAGAATATGACAAATACCTTTGTCAGTCGCCTAGCCAGCAGATCATAGTATTTGTCCTTGTAGCGTATCCCGATATATTCTGCTATGCTTATCAGGACTATAGTCGATATACTCATCGTTACGAGTATAATATGCGATGCTATACTCCATGCAAACAGGAATCTGTCAAAATTGACTATAAACGACATAATGAATTATCAATAATACTTATTTAAATTTTTTTTTATCCGCTTAGAAGATATTTTGAAAAAGATTGAAAACAAATTAAAATGAATATATTATAATCATTGTGCATAAAAAATCATCCTATTTATATAACGATATGTAAAATTCTGCAAATCTTCGCGTGAATAACCTTCTGAAAATAAATCTGGCCTGTATCCCTCCCTATGAGTATTATGCGTAGTATAAAGATGCACCGTATTTTTGAACGCGAATATTTAATATTAATCCTTAACTCTCTCTTTTTTACATAGGATGTTGATGTACTTTTTCTGCTGATCTATTAGAGACCCTCTGTTATACAAGATATGATCACTATTATGATCACAAGAATATTTATAAACATGGTATGTATATGTATATACCATGAATAATATACCTGAATGGGCCATGAAATACAAAACTAAAGGTGTTTACATCCGCAACATTGGAAACAGGTATTATGCATACAGGACAAGATCGAAATGGGACAAGAGTGAGAAAAGAACGAAAACTCTTCCACCAAAATATTTAGGTGTCGTTACCAAGAATGGCATCATCAGGAAGGACGATGTAACGGGAATAAGGGGTGATTATGAATACGGAAACGTATCATTGCTTTATGGAATAGCATCAAGAACAATAATACCTGTTCTTAGGGAGACATTTCCGTACCTTTACGAGAGGATCGTTAACTACGTTATACTGA
This sequence comes from Thermoplasmataceae archaeon, assembly GCA_031961165.1. Lineage (GTDB taxonomy): Archaea > Thermoplasmatota > Thermoplasmata > Thermoplasmatales > Thermoplasmataceae > JAVRLS01. Next base: position 461 of record JAVRLU010000084.1, on the reverse strand, counting down.
GGGATATACAGCCATTGCCCATGAAATCCATCCGTTACCTGTATGAGAAAACCTATCTATCCAGAATATCCGATGAATCAATGTCTCCCGTATCGATATCCGGTATGCTTTCATCCCTTCCCGAGGACAGGATCATAAATGTAATGAGGAAGCTTACTGAAAAAGGCGAATACGTTTTAATGGATTCGACAGCAATATTCTCAAGATCAGCGAACATATCCATACTGGAACTTGGCCATAATGCACATGACATTCATATTCCGCAGATCAACCTCATGATGCTTTTCTCATCCACAAGAACAATGCCGACATTCATCCGTGTCCTTCCAGGATCTATAAGGGACGTTTCAGCAATGGCAAATACAATCGAAATGGCAGGTATCGAAAAATGCGTTATAGTTGCCGATAAGGGTTTCTTCTCCTCCGATAATATAAAAAGACTGAAGAAGAAACATCTCAGC
>JAVRLU010000083.1:0-3825 GCA_031961165.1 Thermoplasmataceae archaeon | reverse complement strand
GCGCAAGATTAAGGGAAGCACTGATATCCCTTGGTTTAGGGATACTGTTCATGCTAATCGCCCTTTTAGTGCAGAGAATTATAGATGAAATTCCTGTGATAATTAGCCCATTAATGCATCATTTCAGCATTTCATATATTGTCAGTTCATTCAGTATGTATAAAATCAGAGATGCCCTGATTTATTACATATATACTGGAATAGCGGCCGGCTTCATACAGGAACTCTTTACCTATGTAGCTGTTGATATGAAGCCAAAAAATATGGCATTTTTTATAGGCCTTGGTTTTTCTGCAGTTGACATAATAATAATGATTGTGGAACTACACACCATGCTGGTCGGGATCGTCCTGGTGCCTGTGTTTCTGAATATTGTTTTATCAATTCTATTTCATACGGGAACAGCAACATTCATGAAATGGGGCCGCATATACGGATTCGGTAGGATTACATACGTGATTTCTGCATTGCTTCATACGGTAACCGATGGCAGTCTCGTTTACGTCATGATTAATACATATAAATACATCATTTTAAGCGGGATTTACTCGGTATTTACAATGGTCATTTCGGTGTCAATATTCATTGTTGGGATGCTCAAATTGAACAACGCCAAAGATGATCAGATCGAGAAAGAAAAAACAGTTATTTATTGATAAGAAACTATTTTTTAGTTATATACAAAGAATTTACGCCTTTGTAACTATGCCAAAAATCATTTATAGAAAAGCAAGTAGCACTCAAAAGAATAAAAACTTAAAAATATAAAAAATAAAAATGTTTCATCCTTCAGACTATTATCTTGTCATTGAAAGTTTCGAACGGATCGATTATCGGGTTCTTGTTTTTGTCGCATATATCCTGATCCGACGGGGGTGCAGTTGTATAATTTTCAACATATGCCTCAAGTCTCTCCGGGAAAGGAGGTATATTCCTGTTCTCATAGAATATTCCTATGGGTATGCGATCTCCCCATTCGAAGGATTTTTCAATTGCCCTATCATATTTTTCCTTTGCTTTTGGATCATCCTTCGTAACCACCGGATCCCAGTTCGGATCTGTTTCGAGTTTGTATACGCGTTCTTTGTACCATTCCATCGTATTTATGTTGTTATACGTCGGGCATGGTTGCAGTATGTCTATAAATGAAGATCCGGGGAAATTTATGGCCTGCTTGATAATATTCTTAAGGTAGGGTATATCAAAGGAAAAGCCCCTTGCCACAAATGAATAACCTGATGCCATTGTAAGAAGGATCGGATTTATCGAATCATAGATATTCGGCCTGAAAAGACTCTTTGTCTGAACACCAAGCTTCAGCGTCGGTGCAGCCTGTCCTTTCGTCAGTCCGTATACTGCGTTATCATACATGAGTACAGTTATGCCGCTGTTCCTTCTTCCTTCAGAAACAAGGTGGCCTGCGCCAATGCTCATGAGGTCTCCGTCACCTGCAGTTACAATAACTTTCAGCTTCGGATTCGCCAGCTTAACTCCAACGGCAACGGGTATTGATCTGCCGTGCAGTGTGTGTGCACCGGCAACATTCACGTAATGTGGCGTTTTAGCAGAGCATCCGATTCCGGACACCACTGCAACGCCGTGCGGATCCATGTTAAGTTCTGTAAGCGCGGACGTGAGGGCAGATAAAATACCAAAGTCACCACAGCCCGGGCACCAGTCCACTGTTAAATCAGTCCTAAAATTATGCGCCATCTTCAAGCACCACCATCAATTGTTCTTTACTAATAATCTTCTTAGCAGAATTCAGTATTTCATCTTCAGTCATGTGTCTGCCACTGTACTTCAGAATTGTATTTTTTATTTCTATTCCTGTATTTAGCTTTATGATCTGCGCTACCTGGGCAGTAAAGTTGCTCTCCACATCTATAATAATATTGGCTTTCTGAAGTACCTTTTTCACAAATTCCGTCGGGAATGGTATAAACATTTTTAGATACAGAAGGTTCGCCGTTATTCCCTCCTTTTTGAGATCGTCTATCACATCAAGGATCGGACCCTTCTGGCTGCCCCATGTAATGAAAGTAACATCCGCGTTTTCAGGCCCTATTAGCTGGGCTTTTTCTGAAAGCGGTATTTCCTTGTCAGCAAAGGTCAGCTTATTGAATCTCTTCTCCATCATGCGGTCCCTGATGTCCGCGTCTTCTGTGACATGGCCAAGTTCATCGTGCTCGTCGCCGGTTATCCAGAATATATTCCTCCCCATTGTACCGTACGGAGATATTCCATTGGGTGAACTTAAATCGTACCTCTTATAGTTTTCATCCTTTACCGGCATATACTTATCTATCTTGATCTTCTTAAGATCGATATTTGATATCAAATCAAGAGTATTTGCCAGGTTTTTATCGATCAGATGAATTACGGGAACCTGGTATTTTTGTGCGTAGTTCAGTGCCTCTGCAGAATCGTATATGCACTCATCAACGGTTCCGGATGATAGAACTATTCTTGGAAATTCACCATGACCCGCGTTCATTGCGAAGAGCAGGTCCGACTGCCCGTTTCTTGTAGGAAGTCCTGTACTTGGCCCGCCTCTTTCATAGAGTGTTATCACGACCGGGATCTCGTCCATTCCGGAGTAGGATATCCCCTCAGCCATAAGTGAGAAACCAGGCCCGCTTGTAGCCGTTGCGCTGCGAGCTCCCGTAAGGGCTGCACCCATCGCCATATTAATGGCGGCAAGTTCATCCTCAGTTTGGACTATTACTATTCCTCCCTTCTTCAGTTTATCCGCCTCGCCTTTTAACCATTTGATCTTCTGATGCTCTTCCAGTGTTGTGCTCTCATCACTTGCAGGCGTTATAGGATAATAACTCTGAAATCTCAAACCTCCGAGCAATTTCCCGACTGCAGCAGCGTCATTTCCTGTCAAAAGAAGCTTTCTTGGCGTTGGAAGGGGTTCAAGAGTTTTTCCGGCTACACCTGCACTCTTTGCAAAATCATATGATTTCGAAACTATAGCGAGGTTCTCATCAACAACCTTTTCCTTGTTGTGGAATATGTACTTAACAGCTTCATTTGCAAATTTGATATCTATGCCCATTATAGACAGCGTTATTGCAGCACCTATAGTGTTGAAATAACGTGAAGGTGTTCCTCCGGGAACGGCCTGATTCGCAATATCTGTAAATGGTATGGGAAGAAGCTTTGCGCCCTTTGATTCCATATACTTAAGGCCACCCTTAACAGTTGTTTCCAGTTTATGGTCTTCAAGAGTTTTCCTTATCTTGTTGGCGGTATCCCTCATTATCATCTTTGCCCCGGAGAGATCGTATCCCTCGCTGGTGCTATCATAAAGAACTACAGATCCCTTACCAACGTCTTCAAGATGCTCAAAGATCGTATCAGAATCAAGAGCTGAAAATATGTCTATCGGATACTTCAGAGATCTTGGCTGTTTGTCTTTCACTCTCATATGTGTGTAGCTGTGCCTTCCCTTAATATTTGAATGGTATTCCCTTACACTGAGAACACCATATCCAGAAGTTGCAACTGCTTTCCCAACAAGGTTGGCAGCTGTATCAATTCCACCACCTTGTGGACCGCCTATTAAAATGTTGACATCCATTTAATATCAATGTACTTAATTACTTCCATCTTAAAATATGTTTTTGATACGAAAGGCGTAACAAAATTGCTATTTATCGTTAAAAAAGCAGTAAAATGCCTTTATTTATAGTTCAATTAGCTATAAAATAAGGAGGTATCGTTTCCATATCCTAAGCTATACCACTGAAATCTGGGACAACATATTTTCAGAAAAATATATTTGATTTCTGGTCATTCACAGATATGGAAACAGCT
>JAVRLU010000082.1:0-3897 GCA_031961165.1 Thermoplasmataceae archaeon | reverse complement strand
TTCATATGCCGACAGAAAAATAGATATCGGTGATGAATCTTATCGTATTATGGATCGCCTAATGGAACTGTTTCTGGAAAACCCGGGTGTTTACCTTACAGAAGAAGAGATATCAGCCCTTATCGGGAACACAGAAGCAAGGAAGGAACTCGAAGAACTTGTAAAGAAGGGAAAGCTTGAAAGGATATCGGCCGTTAAGAAGAGCGGCAAAAAGGTTTATTACGGCATAAGGGAAAATTTCTAGATCTTTTCTATTATTGCCTTATCGCTCTGTATAACGCTTTTTCCGGATTCGTCCGTCATTATAACAGTGAATTCATCGAATTTTCCGTTCAGTATGGATTCCATCCTCTTCTTTATTTCATCCATGCGCTGACGATCAGTATCGTCTGAATACATGATTTGCAGATTTTCATATATCCCGTATATAATGCCTTCCACAGTTGTTATCTCCCCGTTGGAATGCTCAGCGGCATCTATTGAAGCCTCCATCTCCGGTATGTATATGTCTGCCCTGCTGGACCTGTAAACGATCGTCCTGAGATCGTCCGGCGCTGAGACCTTGAAGGTTATCCTTACCGGGTCCTTTTCATCCTTTCCGTAGGTCTCTGTTTTCCTGTATCCACAATTTCTGCAGTAATAGGTCATGATGTATATGTCGCCGTCGAATGGTATTTTTGTCCCGTACCGGATCAGGAAAAGGTTCCTCTCGCATACCGGGCACTTTAAATCTGTTTCATTTTCATCTGGTTTCTCCATTTCCAGCACCTTCCATCCATGGCCTGAGTTCTCCGGAGTATATCTTCTTAACAGATCTCAGTTCCTCAAGGTTTCCGCTGCCCGTTAAGAACATGGCAACTTTGAACTCCTTCTGTATCATTTCTATATTCCTGTAAAGGTTTTCAACTGAATTGTCGGCATCCTTAAGCAGTGCCCTTGCAAACCCGCCTGCAGTTGCTCCCAGGGAAATTGCCTTCGCAAGGTCAAGGCCGTTTCTCAGTCCACCGCTGCCTATAACCGGTATGCCGATATTGCAGTAAATTATGGAAGCTGGAGTTGGTATCCCCCAGTTCCAGAATGTCTCTCCAAGCCTCATCTTCTCGTAATTGCCCTCCTTCTTTGCCCTGAAATATTCCACCGCTGCAAAGGTTGTGCCGCTGAGCCCTGCAACGTCAATTGCCTTCACACCTGCATCCCTTAACCTTAAAGCCGTGACCCTGCTGAATCCTGCACCGGTTTCCTTCGCTATTATATTGTAAGATGAGGAAAGGCTCTTTATTCTCTCTATCACCTTCGCGGATCTTCTGTCACCTTCAGGCTGTACCATTTCTTGCAGGAAATTAAAATGAACGGCCAGGAAATCCGCTTTTATAAGGCTGTAAATATAATCGAGATCGTTGTCGGATATCGCGTTTCCATCCTGAGCTATCAGCTGGGGCGCACCGATATTCGCAATCTTGAAAGGTATCCTGCTCTCGTTTATGATAGAATAAGTATCCGCTAATTTGTTATCGACTATCGCAGCCCGCATGCTTCCGACGCCCATTCCAAGGCCGTATTTTTCTGCGGCCTTTGCCAGGTTTTCGTTAATCTTTGCGGCCAGGCCGGTGCCACCGGTCATTGATGATATTATCATGGGAAATCCAAGCTTTTTCCCGAGAAATGTGAATGATGTATCTATACTGTCATAATCTATCTCCGGATCTGCCTCATGAAGGAGGTATATATCATCCCAGTAGTTATGAAATGCTGAAACATCCTCGTTTTCAGCGATGCGTATATGTTCCTCTTTCCTCTTTTCAATCATTTTATCACCGTTCCTATGAAGCCGTTCTTTCCTGCACTGATAATCCTCTCCGGATGGAAGCCGTTGATCAGGTAAACGTTGTTGCAGTATTCTGATATGCCACGCATGGCCTTTACCTTGTTCATCATCCCGCCAGTTACATCATTTTCAACGGATCCAAGGGCAAATGATGATTCCAGGTTTTCAAGGAGCCTGGCATCAGCACTTGTTTTCGGATCCTTATCGTATATACCGTCAACATCAGTCAGGAACATAACCTTATCCGGCCTGAATAATTTTGCAAGATCGTATACTATATCGTCACCTGAATATATGCCGTACGTATCTTCATCTTTTATATATACATCACCGTAACTTACAGGAACAAAACCGTTAAGCGCATAATCCCTGAAAATAGAGTAATCCGTCCTTCCGCAGCACGATATTGAAGAGAATGGTACCGTAACTGCAGGAATCCCCCTTTCTATTGCCGCGGATAATACGAGTCCGTTAAGATCGCTCATGTCCCTGTGCACGATGACAAAACCGATGCGGGATCTTTCATTTGCCGGCCCTGGAAGCCCGTATTCTAAAGACTTTATGTGACCGAACGAACCGCCGCCATGGACGATGATCAGGCCATCGCCAAGAATCTTTAGATAGTCCATTATACTGCTTACTGCATCTGCCCTGAATCTCCTGTACAGTTTTTTATCAGTTATGACGCTTCCTCCAAGTTTTATGATGATCATTACCTTATCAGTCTGTAGAATTTTATAAAGCTATAATATCTTTTACCAAACCTGAATGATGAGTTTTCAACGCCCTCGATACTGAATCTGTTCTTTAGCAGGACCACCATCGACGGATAATTATACTCAAGAACCGAGGTATAAATTCGCCGCAGGCCGAATTTTTTAGAATACTCTAACACAAGATGGAGCGCCTCAGTTGCGATTCCCATGTTCCTGAACTCTTTTCCGATCCAGTATCCAACATGCGCCTTCCTGTCATACATATCGATATCGCTTAGCCCTATTATACCGGCTGGCTTTCCCCCGGCTTTTATCAGAAAATCCACTTTAAAAACCTCTTTCCCGAAACTCCTTGCAGATTCTATGAAAGATATCGCATCCTCCTTTGTATACGGATATGGAAAAGAATGCCCTCCTATGGTTTTCCTTATTGATGGATCATTTGCAAGCCTTGCTATGTCACCGGCATATGAAATGTCAAGCGGCTCCTCAATCGTGATTTCCCTGTTCTTCGACTGAATAATCATATTATTCATTAACAGATACTTAATAAATAAAATTATCGCAGGAATTTTTGAATTCTCCGTTAATTTCATATATGATGGATGACTGGAAACATCATGGAAGACGTGCATTTTAATTATGAGATAATAAGCGATGGTTCATTCCAGCTTGATGCTGGCGCTTACTTTGGAGTTGTTCCGAAGGCGATCTGGAAATCGCATTTCAACGATGAGGATAATCTTGTGAAGCTTTCAACAAATGTTATTTTTCTGGACTTTGGTGATTACAGCGCACTTGTTGACAGCGGCATAGGAAATTCATTCGACGAGAAAATGAAGAAAATATACCACATTTCAAAGGATTCCGATATCCTGGACTATATAAAGAAGAGATATGATCCGGATAATGTCAGGATGATAATAAATTCACACCTTCACTTTGATCACGTGGGCCACAACCTGGATTTCAGAAATGCATTTACGTATGCCCAGAAGGATGAGTTCCTGGCCATGAGATATAAGAACCCGGTTACCAAATCGAACTATTCGATCAGGATGGGTGATCTGAAAAACAAGGTCTATATCGATGGATCCAGAGCAATAAACAGGTACATAAGAGTCATTAAGACAGGGGGCCATTCAGAGGGACACCAGGCAGTAATTATCGAACACGGGAATACAAAAATCATGTATTTCGGGGACATTCTGCCGTCAACATTTCATCTAAAGCTCCCCTACAGGACCGCCATTGACATTGATCCTGTTAGAACCGTGGAACTGAAGAAAAAACTGATTAAGAAGGCAATAAATGAACATTACCTGTGTGTTTTTGATCATGACAGCAGCATCAAAT
>JAVRLU010000081.1:0-3873 GCA_031961165.1 Thermoplasmataceae archaeon | reverse complement strand
ACCATATCTTGCCCTCCGATCCCATGATCTTCTCTATGGGCCCGCTGGATACCTCTATACCGTTTACTTTATCCACCAAGTCATCGAGCCTATTGCTTCTGTTATAGTATCTGAGGTTCCTAAGTATATTGTGCTTTATGCCCCGTACGAATTCTGCTGCTATTTCAGATCTTTTTGAACTGTCATGATATGAAATAGCCTGTGATATAGTTACAGAACCCCTTTCTTTCCGGTTCTGCGGAATGATCGATGCCATGTAGGATCCGTCTGCCCTGAGGAGGTGAACCATGATGCCTAATTTAGCCAGATAGTCCAGGGCCCAGGATGATATGCTAACCTTTGCTGTTATTATTATATCCGAAACGTTTAAAACAGGAATATGCCGCTTGATATTTTCACCGATGAAATAAAGGGTGTTTCCGTTTCTCTCAATGGATCCGTTCTGGGAAATATAGATGGTGTACAATCATTGGAGCCCCCTAAGGATAACTTCACCTAGGTCGGTTGCATAAGTTCTAGTCCTATCATACGTTATTAAGCCAGACTTCCTGTACGCCCTTAACCTGAAATCCTCAATTGATCCATCGGTATAGTCGATGCCTTTAAGCGCTTCCTTGAGTTTTATCTTCTCATCCGGAGACATCTGAATTACATTAACCTTAAGAAAGACAAGCCTAGAAAGGGGCGGGTAAAATATCGGATCCAGTTTGGATTTTATCCTGCGGTAGTTTTCCAGATTATTGATTCCATCTGAGAACAAATCCACAATATCAGATTTTACGCTTTCGTAACTGGCGTTAAAATTCTCGAGTTCAGGATCGAAAACGTTATAGACCTCATCTATTCCCAGAATACCAGCGTAAATTGAGAGTGCAATATTCTGTATTTTCCTCCCTCCTGATACGTTTAGGTATATCGTATCGACCCCATATGATCGTTCATCGTTCACGACATCAATAAAAGATCCGAGGAAGGAAATGAGAGAACGGTCATCATAAATATCCTGAATACCGAGCCTTACGGTGTGAACCCTCATATCAGGGTATCTGTCCATTATCGCACCTGACGCAGCATTCGCCCCTGCGATTACAGTTTTCGAATCGGTGCACAGCATAATGGCATCCTTAAGTCCTTTATCGGTATTTTTCAGGTAATTTACAATTTCGGTAACAACCATGGGCGTAGTACCCATAGGGTTAATCAGTGCGGATTTCATTCAACACCTCCATAGTGCACAGGCCGGGCCTGACCTTACCAGTTGGCGTTTCAACTTCGCTCCTGCTCTTTGGATTTGCGATTGAATCAATTGTACCCCTTCCAACACGTTTTATTCCATTTTCCTTAGCTATTCGAATTATTTCAGGCGACGCATTAATAATTGTCGTAAGAGGCGCCCCTTTCCCCTGGCCTATAACGATATACTTGGAATCCTTATCGAATTTGTATCCCATTGGTTGCCCATTTTCCCTTGAAAATATATCAAGAGATTCCAGAACCCATTTAACCATCCCATTTTCCCATGATTTTATATTTTTTGTTTCCGGATCCATGTTAATGCCAAGGATCTTCTCTAATCGATCGATCTGTTCTGTTCTTAATACACCTTGAACAGCCGGGATTATCGATCGATTAATGCTTAGATCCCCATAAAACGTGCCGGATATTATTCCGAGGTATACCCTCTTCACCCTGTCCGATCTTACCTTGCCCGAAACCCGAAAGAGACCAAGGTTGACATCGTCGCTTGGCATGAAATCCGAGACGACCAGAAACCTCATGATATCGGTAGCTATGGGATTTTTAGGATCGTATGAGAATATCCCCCTATCGATGTCCTTGATATTTTTAGAATCTTTTCTTTTATAGATCGAATCTTTAGAATCTTTTCTTTTATTGATCGAATCCTTAAGAATGTCTATGGCCCTTCTTTGACCGTTTCGCGTTTGCAAAGACGATCCCTTTTTAATCAGTTCGTAAAGAATGGCCTTCCTTATGGCTCCCTTTATTGTTGAACCCGGTATGTACGGGACAATTCTATCATTTACCCCATTTCTGTCGATATAGTGGATTGTTGGTATAATAGGTCCGTTGTTTCTGTATTCTGCGGTCATCAATTTAACTGGCGGATCGAAGAGTTCCAGCTTCTTGGAATCGTACAGATCCCTAAGAAATAGCTGTATTTCGTCCCCTTGATTTACTTTGCGGAAATCCCGATAATGATCCCATTTGCCGGTATTCCCTTTTCCTCTGACAAATGCATCGATGAGATCCTGCCATCTTTTTGAATCACGATCGGAGATCCTCATTGAAGTTTTTACCGTGTCAACAACGTATGCATTTCCATCCTTTTCAAAAAGATCGAATTCCTGTATCTCCTCGTCTCCGCCAATCACAAGGGGTGTTTTAACCGATAGCGATAGTTTCATATGGATACCCTCACCAAAGTGGCTGAAAAATTCAGGAGCCGCCTGCCGTTTGCAGATCTTTTCCATTGCCCAGTGATCTCCCCCTCAAGGTACAGAACCGATCCAGTTTTAAAGTACCTATATATTCCAGTAGACGACCCATCAGCGTTAGTCCCGGAAAAAATATCAAGTGTATAAGCAGATTTGGTAAATTCTATTTTGTTAAGATCATCCGCTGAGGGTATGAACGGTGAAAGTATCAGATAATGGCCTGCGCCGGTATACCCGATCTTCGTGGGAAATTTTGTTCCCCTGACCGTTATCTTTCCTAGGCCCGTGCTTCTTCTAGATGAAACGCCTGTGTCCTGTAGATATGCCATAGAGGAGAGGAACTCGTCATCCCGAGCCTCAAGGAATATCCACTTTTCCTTTGAAAAACCAGCCATCAATTCCTTCATATATACCTTTGATTTTTCAGTAATCGGGTCCACGCTGACGCCTGGAACGTCGATTTCTTCGAACATTTTTCCACTCATTCCTTTACTCAAGAATTCATCTATGATGTCCTGTGCGTATATGGCCCTGTATTGGTTTTTTACGAATCTGGATACAATGCGTTTTATCTCATCGATTCCCAGGAATGGCGGGATCAATTTCTTCTTTCTTCTATCTGCGATTCTTTTTTCTTTGCTAGGAGACCCGCCAGAAGACCAGATCATTGGTATGGCAGGCGCAGGAAAGAGCTGCACACCGTTCTCAACGGGAAACATGTCCGTAACCTTGAGATCCGGATATTCGTTTGCAAAACTATGCATCCTTTCTGGATACAGTATAGAATACGCGTCTATCAATGCGCCAGAAAACTTTATGGAATCCATATTGGAAAAATTGGATTCCTGAGTTACGAGTAGATACTGGTTGATCATTTTATTCCTTGCCCATGATCTCCATACCGAGTTTTTGGTAACTTTCCCTTACCCTTTCGTATTGTGACGTGATGTTGATTTTAACCTTACCGTATCCCCTGCTTCCCTGACCGCCGAGATACGAATCCTGGATCAGGGCTATCCCTTCGTGGACATAATCTAGGAATTTCTTCTCATCATCACCCTCAAGTATTTGCAGTACAATTTCGCCTTCGAATTTCACGCCAGGCACCACCCTATCAAGAAAACGCGGGTTCGCCATCCCGGTAATTGGATTGATAGTATTTTCCCCTTTAACTTCTACGAAAGTTCCCGTGCTCTCCATGGTTCGCTTAATGCTATCCTCAGATGGTAGTGCATCCCTAATGATGATTCTTGTCCTGTTAATTTGGCCCGTATTCCCCTTTTCATTGGCTGGTAGCCCAAAGATCTTGTCAAGATCAGAGTATTCAGGGGAAAATTTTACATTATCCCCCTCCCTTCTACCATAAACAGTCAGCAGAAGACTCCTCATCTTTCCCTTCAGGCTGCTGCCCGGTATG
>JAVRLU010000080.1:0-3992 GCA_031961165.1 Thermoplasmataceae archaeon | reverse complement strand
TCAAATATTAAAATAAAATAAATACAAAGACAAAATGAAAATGATCTGGAAAGCAAGATATTCGCCTAAAATATTGATTTTTAACGATCACTCCGATTAATGAAAATATAATTTATACCGCAAAGAAAAGCAATTTTTCGATATAACGCAAAATAATATTTTAATAAAATACTACGCTTCATAATCATGGATTCCTATAAGATCAGAAATCTGTCCGGGACGCTTCTTCCATTTATGCTATCGGCCTTTTCTGTATTTTCGATCTCAATGGTTGTTGACAGCCTCTCATCGTATCTTGATGTTCCAATATCGGCAATACTTCTATCGATACCCATTGACTTCATAGGCGGTGCAATAGGAGCTATCGTTCTCGGGCACAGTTCGGACAGGATTGGCAGGAGACCGGTAATGATCATATCTGCGGTGCTTTTCAGCACAGGAATGATTTTAGCGGCCTTTATTCGATCACTTTACGAATTATACATCATCTGGTTTATCATTGGAATAGGTGTGAATTCGCAGAACGGCATATCCTATCCGCTGCTTGTCGAGACTTTAAGAAAATCAACGGGATCAATAGGCGGAACCATGCAGGGCCTGTACTTTCTTGGTTTCCTCCTGGATTTCCTGTTCTACTTTGTATTCCCGTTCTGGAGGTACTATTTTCTGGCCGCCGGTATATTTTCGCTGATTGTATCCGTTTCATCCGCATCGATGATAGTTGAGCCGGAAAAACATACCGGAAGAGTAACTGGTGGAGGCAAAATTTCTGGCAGGCTTGCATATTACACCGTTGCGTTTTCACTGGTCGTTATCGGCGCCTTTATGTTGAGCGTCCCTCTGATGAGTGTCGCTCCAACGCTTCTTTCGTACCTCAAGATACCTGAATCATTCATAATTTTGCTTTCCATCCTTGGTTTTTTGGGATTTGTAGCAGCAGGATACATATCGGACAGGATTCCAAGGTGGAAAACAACGGTTTTCTTTTCCTCTTCAGCAATGATCCTCGGCATCGCCATATATTTCCTCAACCTTCCTTTTGTAATACTGGCAGTGATCGCCCTCGTATATGTTTCCTCCGGCTTTTTTTCATTCACGGGAATATGGGTGAGCGAAAATTATCCTGCACGGATTAGGGCTACGGCAACAAACATAGTATTTTTTGTGGGAAGAATACTCGGTGGGTTCTCCCCGTTCATAGTTGTAATCATTGATCCATCATCACTGAAGACCGGAATCTCGGTGATGATCATTGGTTCGGCCGTCATCGCTATCGCGGGTGCAACATTGTTCGTTTTCGCGTCAGGAATTCCGGATAATAAGAAAGAAGCGGTTTAAGATCCGGGATGGCACGGATTACATAGCTAAAAAACATTTCCTTAAAATATTTATTGCGTTGGATTCTTAAATTTTTTTCGACAGTTTTGTCGCTTTTTCCCGTATGATATATTTATCTGCTTTTATGAATAAGAGGTCTGGAAATGTTTTTCTTATCGTTAATGATATGGTGACGTTGATATGGAAACTGTTGAAGTTGATTTAAGCGGTATTGCCCGCAGGATACGCAGAGAAATCGTAAAGATGGTTTATGAAGCAAAAAGCGGGCATCCGGGTGGTTCACTCAGCATTGCAGACATCCTTTCAGTACTTTATTTCAAAGAAATGCACATTGACCCAAAGAATCCAAACGATCCGGATCGGGATCGACTTATAATGAGCAAGGGGCATGCATCCCCTGCCCTTTACGCAACCCTTGCGGTCCGTGGTTTCTTCCCGATCGACGATCTTAAGGGTTTCAGGAAGATCTCATCTAGCCTCGAAGGTCACGTGTACCGTGGCGTAAAAGGCGTTGAGGCATCTACAGGGTCCCTGGGACAGGGCCTGGGCATAGGCGTTGGCATGGCACTTGCCGCCAGGCTCGATAAAAAAAATTACCATGTTTTCGTGATTCTCGGCGACGGTGAGATGGAAGAGGGAAACGTATGGGAATCGTTGATGGCCGGCTATAAATACGGCCTCAATAATCTCATACCGATACTTGATAAAAACGGTATACAGCTTGATGGCTACACAAGGGACATAATGCCGGTGAATAACATCAGATCGATGATCGAGAGCTTCGGATGGAAGGTCATAGAGATCAACGGCCACAACATCCCGGAAATTGAGGAATCACTTGAAACGGCAATGCATAGCGATGTTCCGACATTCATAATAGCAAACACCGTCAAGGGGAAGGGAGTTTCATACATGGAAAATAATCCAAAGTATCACGGGAGCCCTCCGGAAAGCGAGGAAAAGTTCCGTATGGCACTTATGGAATTAGGTGGTAACGATGAAGAGTGAAAGCCTCAGGGAAGCTTACGGCCAGGAGCTGGTCAGGATAGGGAGATCCGATGAAAAGATCGTTGTCCTTGACGCAGATCTGTCATCATCAACGCGTACGGCGATGTTCGGCAGCGAATTTCCGGATCGCTTTTTCAACATGGGAATTTCAGAGCAGTCCATGGTTACCACAGCGGCTGGCCTTGCACTCTCCGGAAAAAAGCCGTTCGCTTCCACTTTTGCGGTTTTCCTGACTAGAGCTTACGAACAGATAAGGCAGTCCATATGCTACAACAATGTCAACGTTAAATTCGTTGTAACGCACGGCGGGATCACCGTTGGAGAGGATGGGGCAACCCACCAGATAATGGAGGATGTCGGTGTTATGGCCGGCCTGCCGAACATGAAGGTTATAGTCCCGGCGGATTCGATAGAAACCAGGAGCGTCACAGATTTCATTGCCGATGAGAACGGGCCATATTATGTCCGCCTCTCAAGGGAGAAATTCCCCGTAATAAACGATGAAAAATATGATTTTCATATTGGAAAGGCAACAACCCTGCGGGACGGGAGCGATGTTGCCATAATCGCGAATGGCATAATGGTTTCCAAGGCCCTCGAGGCTGCGGCATCGCTCAAGGAGAAGGGAATAGATGCCCGTGTGATAAATATGTCATCAATAAAGCCAATAGACGCGGATGCGATAGTAAAGGCCGCATCAGAAACCGGAAGGATAGTGACCGCCGAGGAGCATTCGATATATAACGGCCTTGGAAGCAGGGTTGCAGAAATAGTTTCAGAAAAGCATCCGGCCATTGTTAAAAGGATAGGTATGAGGGATGTCTTTGGACGATCAGGGAAGGCTTGGGAGCTGTTCGAGTACTTCCATATGGATGTCAAAGATATAATAAACAATGCAATCATATCCGTAGAGGAGGAGAAGGCATTATGAAGATATTTATAGATACTGCGAATATTTCAGAAATAAAGCAGGGACTTGATTGGGGTATAATTGACGGGGTAACGACAAACCCGACGCTCATATCAAAGGAGACAGAAAAGGGGAAGAAGTACGGTGATGTTATAAGGGAGATATTGCGCACTGTGGACGGCCCTGTAAGCGTTGAAGTGGTATCTACAAAATACGAGGGCATGGTGGAAGAGGCAAAAAAGATACACGCCCTTGGTGAAAATGCTGTAATAAAAATCCCGATGATTGAGGAAGGACTCAAAGCCATAAAGACGCTGCATGAGAACGATATAGACGTGAACTGCACCCTTGTTTTCAATCCCATACAGGCCCTTCTTGCAGCAAAGAGCGGAGCAACGTACGTTTCCCCATTCGTCGGCAGGCTTGATGATATAGGCGAAGACGGCATGCAGATAATTGACGAAATAAAGACCATATTCACGAACTATCTTATAAAGACACAGATTCTAGTTGCCTCTATAAGGAACCCGGTGCATATTCTCAGATCGGCTGTTATCGGTGCAGATGTCGTTACCGTTCCTTTCGATGTTCTGAAGCACCTCATGAAACACCCGAAAACTGATGAGGGGCTTGCACGTTTTCTTGAGGACTGGAAGAAGGTATCACCTGACGGAAAGCTTAATCTCTGATCATTCAGTTTTTATTTTTATCCTTGCAGATTCGATAATGATCGAAT
>JAVRLU010000079.1:0-4016 GCA_031961165.1 Thermoplasmataceae archaeon | reverse complement strand
CTATTATAATTGATATATAGACTATTTTTTTATCATTTCCGAATACGATCGGTATCGGGCCTATCATCAGGAGGCCTCCGAAGGAGCTTTTCCTCCTTTTATCATTTTCTTCGCTGCCGGCGTTCTCTGGCGCGTAATTATCCTTATCCATACGTTCGGTGTCTGCTGGCCTATAAATACTGTAGAGGGGCGCAATAAAGATAACAATTATTCCAAGGAATATAAGTGCAAATGGGATTACCGATATACCGCTTCCATAAATAACAGGAAAAATTATAAAGAGAGCAAAATGGGCGATCCCGTATATAGAAAGCACTACCAGGGATACTATACCGATTATTATCAGCAAATATCCGATCTTGAACAAATTCATTTCACAGGAAGCCTGCTTTCTGAAGGATCAGTAGATCATCAGTAGTGAGTTCTTCCCCGTTCTTGAATTTTTCAAAGAGTATAGATGCTTTCTTGTGAAGTTCGTCCTCTTTCTCCTTCTTTTTCGAAACTCTTTTTTTAGTCTTCAGGCCATTTATCACTTTTTCAAGGTCTCTCAGATCATTTTTGGCCTGTATGAATGCCTCGTGATTCTTTTCAGATTCCTTCCCGAACTGAATTGCCTGTTCGTGGAATTCATCCGCTTTCTTCCTTACTTCATCAAGTTCCTGCAGAGATTTGTTTATATCATTGCTTATCTCGGATATCTGATTCGATATCTCTTCAGCTTTCTTCTTTAAATCCCTTGCCAGAGCCTTTTCTTCATCAATCTGCGACAAAAGAGCCTTTACTTTTTCATTTTCGCCAAGCTGCTTGGCCCTCTCTTCCTTCATTTTTTTGATTTCGTTTGAATATTTTTTTATTTCCTGAACTATTTTAGCTTCTTCGGTCTTGGTGAGCTGCATGGTTTGCTGCTTTGTTATGAGTTTCTGCATCTCCTTTTCCTTGTTCTTGATTTCTTTAGGGCCTATGTTTGTAAAGTTCGATTCATCCGCTATTTTTCTGTACTCCTTGCGAAGTTCTGACAGCTTCTTGAAATGCTCTTCCTTTTCAGCCCTTATTTTCTGGACCTCTTCTATAAGGGCATTTTTCTGTGATATCTTTTCCTTTACCTGTTCACGCATCTCATGAACCTTGGCGTTGAGCTCGTCTCTTTGCTGTGCACTATTGCGACTTTCCTGTGCAGCTTCGTCCCTTTTCTTAATGCTCTCTTCGACCATCTTTCTTAAAATTTCTCGTTTCTCTTCAAATTCCTGGAGAAGATCCGTCATGCTAACACTTCATTGCAGAATTCTATCCCTTATTTACGGCAGGAATATATATGTTTCGAATCTTTAAGGCATCCAGATCCATGTTGCAATAATCCTGCATGTGCTAGTAATGCTGAACTTATGTGGCGTTTTCTCCTGTTATTTTCTTAACCGGCAAACTGCTGGTAGCCCTTCTTTATCGCCGTTAAAACGGGAATTTATCGCTGATCTTTTTTAAAATGCAATACAGTACTGCCATATCATGAAGAAAATTAATCCTTGATCCCTCGCTTTTTGGACGGGCATTTATAAGCAATATGAAGGCCCGGTTCTGCCATAGGGATATTTTGCATGGATCAAATATTATTTGAGAAAGCCATCTCGGAATCATGGTCAAGCACGGTGGAAATATTTACAATGCAGGCCTTTCACCTGATTCTATAATCGATTTCAGCTCAAACATAAATGAGTTTGGCATCCGGAGCAGGTATGCGTCATATCCGGAAACATACTACGGTAAATATGAGAAAAAAATAGCAGATTATGCAGGCGTTGGTGCCGGAAATATCGTAATAGGCCCCGGACTGAACTATTTCATAGCAAGATTCTTTGATTTCTATTCCATAAGACATCCACTGATAATAAAGCCTGCATTTTCAGAATATGAGAAGGCAGCTACTGATCGGAAGATCGAATATTCAACACTGAAACTTGATATTGTGAAAAAAAACACTGGAATTGTAAGGAATTACAGGTACGATGCTATGTTCATCGTAACACCAAATAACCCCACAGGGGAGATCGTAGATACGAAAATTATAGAGGAGCTTTGCAGGGTATCCGCTGAAAAAAATGCCTATATTTTCATAGACAGCGCATTCGGGGATTTTGTCCCTGAATATTCTGAAGAACTGGCAGAAATAGCACTTGAAAATCCGAATGTGCTGCTGGGCCGTTCACTTACGAAGATATTTGCCATGCCTTCACTGAGGCTTGGATACCTCATATCAAGGGAAGCAAATATAACGAATTTTAAAAACCTCATGGAGACATGGTCCATATGCCAGCCAGCACTTGATTTCATATCAGGAATTGATATGGTTAGTGTAAGGGAAAAGGCCATCAAAAATACGGAAAAAGAACGTTATTTTATGATAAACGGGCTTTCGAAGCTAGGGCTTAAGATAATTGGAGAACCCGTAGCGAATTATGTCTCGTTTTCAGTTGAAGATCCGGAAGATCTTGAAAAATTTGCCATTAAGAGGGGGATCCTGATCAGGGTACTTGATGATTTTCCAGAACTCGGAGATGGGGCTGTAAGGGTTTCCATAAAAAGAAGAAAAAAGAATGAGCTGCTTTTGCAAACCATAGCTGATTTCCTGAAAACCCGTTAATACGATCCTTATTAATGAAATCATCTGGGAACGGGATTCGGTTTTTTAGTTAATGTGAGGTTATGCTTGAACAGGTAAAAGAGCAATGCTGCGGATATGCCGAATACGTCTATTGCTGGCCATATAAGGTATGGTTTTATTATCAGCAGGTACATGATGGCAGTTCCTATTGATGGCCCGGCTGTCCTTCCAACCTGGTTCATCATGCCTATGAACCCCATATAACGGCCAGTCATTGTATCAGGCGCCATGCTGGATACTATGGTGCTGATGCTCGGTGATGTGAGGTTCTCGCCTATTGTTATGACAACCATATCGCCCATGAGTTTCCAGAGAGAATTTGAGAAGGTTACCAGCAGGTATCCCAAAACGTAGAATATGGATCCATATACCATGGAGTATATCTGTGGATACCGAGACATAATCTTGGAGATCGGATACTGGCCTATAACAACAACTGTGCCGTTCACGGCATAAAAATACCCGAGATTGCTTACCATTATCTTGAGGATTTTAGTGACGTAAAGCGGGAGAGTAACTGAAAACTGCGATGCTACTATCATTATAAGAAGAACCGGAATGCTGAAAAGGAAAAGGTTGGTATCCCTTACAAAGAACGAGTTTTTTGTTGACCTGTATTTAACATTCTTCTTTACGAATATGTATGATACGCCAAATGAAAAAATATTTGCAATTGCCACAAATAAGAACACGAATGAAAAACCGTATGAAAATATAAATGCACTTACAAGCGGGCCGATAGCCCATCCTAAATTTGCCATTATTCTGTAAATGGTATACCCCATTTTCCTGTTCTCTCCGGAAGTTGCATCTGACACTATAGAATTGGCTGCCGGATATACCATTGATCCCGACAAAGCCGTCATCACAAAAAGGAAAGATATCAGGAAAATAGATGCATGTATAAATGCTGCAAGCAGTATATAGAGAATGAATCCGATTGCTGTTCCAGTAAGAAGTGTCCGCTTCCGCCCCATAACATCGGATATGTAGCCGCTTGCAAGGCTGAATACAATTGAAAGCCCAGCATTGAGCGTGAATATTATACCGACTATAAGCAAATTCACATGGAGATATTCGTCAAAATATACAGCCATAAACGGCCATGTGGCTCCGTATCCTATAGAACGCACTGAGGCCGCTATACTTACGCCCCATAGCGTCCTGTTATTGAACATAAAATCTTTTGAGGAAAGAAGCCCCATAACCCCGGATATATCAAATAGATTTATTGATTTTTTGATCACGTATTTATATTACGTGAATAAAGGATATTCAAATGAATTCCATCCATTCCAGTCATTCATAACCGGTACTATAAATGCCGGTGATATTGAACATAACAATGATATCCTATCTA
>JAVRLU010000078.1:0-4078 GCA_031961165.1 Thermoplasmataceae archaeon | reverse complement strand
ATAAAAGCGATAGATATATATTCGTGCATGTCCATAAAGAATGTAATGGCAAGTGATAAACCACTGAAGGATGTCCGTTTTAAAATTCCTGAGGACATAGACACAGCCGTAAAAAACAGCGGCAAGACTTATAAGGATATTATTATGGAATACATGGGCCAGCCCATGCAGGAAACTGCAATTCCAGAATTCATATTCAAGCCGGATGATGTTGACCAGCTTACGGTTTTCAGGTACATAAAGGGCCTCGAAAACAACGATTACAATAAGAAGATGGTCCGCTATTTTTATAACAGGATAACCGAACTGATCTCAAAGAACGGTTCGGATGGATCATCAAAACTTGACGATCTCAGGAACTTCATCTTCATGGATATGATAAGCGAAGATTCGCCTTTCATGCTCCAGATAGTCAGGGATGCACTGCAGCCGGTAACGGAACTTAAGGAGAAGATATATTCCGATGAAGGCCTTCTCGGCGAAAAGGCAAGGATTGAAAACGAAATAAGGGAACTGGAAGAGAAAAGGGACGCTCTCAAGCAGGAAAACGATGGCATACAGAAGTCAATAGAATACCTCAATGCGACGAAGGACCAGATCAATGCTGAGATCGAGGACCTGAATGCAAAGATGGAATCCGTGAAGGCTGGCATAGATGAGAGCGTAAAGGCTATAGCGGATGAAAACGCAAGGCTGAAGGAACAGATGGCCGACTATGAAAAGACAAAATCCGATATCGCAACCCTTTCCTCCGCAGTTGTGCAGATGAAGGAAGCCATAGCCCAGAGGGATGCAGACATCAAGAAATATAAGGAACTCTACACCTCGGCATCAAATAATTACGCAAATCTTGTCAACAAAATGAGTACAAGGGAATTCGAAAAGATAAATTCAAGGGAGATAAAGAAGAAGGAAACCTCTTAAAAAAGCATATTTTGGAAATATTCTTCATATATTTCATCCTTTTAGCGGAGTTCACGTATGCCAAGACAAAAGAAAAATATACGAGTAACCGTTCAGTTAGTAATTCTCAGGTGTAACCAATGGTAGAATTAAAAGTAAAAACTGACATGGATGTTGATCGAAATCTCTGCAATTATTGCGGGGCATGCGTTGGAATGTGCCCGACAGATGCAATAAACCTGGATGAAACCGTGATAAAGATCCGTGAGGAAAAATGCATAGAATGTGGATTCTGCATAGTTGGATGCCCGACAGGGGCAATAAGCGCGGAGTGGTTCCATGGAAAACTATGATCTTCTCGTTATTGGTGCCGGCCCTGGCGGAAGCACGGCCGCAAGGTTTGCTGCAAAGGCCGGCCTGAAAACACTCATGATCGAAAAGCGCCCGGAGATTGGATCTCCTGTCAGGTGCGGCGAGGGCCTGTCAAGGGGCATACTTGATGAGGCCGGCATAAGGCCAGAAAAGATGTTCATTGCAAACGAAGTTAAGGGGGCCAGGATTTACGGGCCTTCAGAGAGGAAGCCCATAATACTGCAGTCAGAGAAGGCCGGCAATGAGGTCGGTTACGTCCTTGAGAGGGACAAGTTTGACAAGCATCTTGCTGCTCTGGCTGCAAAGGAGGGTGCCAGCGTATGGGTAAAATCCCCTGCCATGGATGTGATCAGGGAAAACGGAAGAATCGCCGGTGCAAAGATAAAGCATAATAACCGCATCGTTGACGTTCATGCGAAGATGGTCATAGCAGCAGACGGATTTGAGAGTGAATTTGCAAGGTGGGCCGGCCTCAAGAGCGTGATACTGGCGAGGAACGACATCATATCCGCACTGCAGTACAGGATGATAGGAATCGATACCAATCCTGATTATACGGACTTCTACCTCGGATCGGTAGCGCCTGCGGGATACATATGGGTCTTCCCGAAGGGCGAAGGCATGGCAAATGTCGGCATAGGCATATCCATAAACAAGCTTCACGACCGTTTTGAGCTAAAGAATTACCTCGATGCATTCATAGAGAGTCATCCCGGCCTCAAGAAGGGCCAGAACATACAGCTCGTGACCGGTGGTGTTTCAGTTTCAAAGGTCAAGATGCCAGTTACAGCTCCGGGGCTGCTGCTTGTTGGAGATGCCGCCAGGCTTATAGATCCGATAACAGGCGGCGGAATTGCAAACGCAATCGTTTCCGGAATGTATGCGGCGCAGATCAGCAAGGAGATAATCGACAATAACGATTATTCGAACGCACCGCTGCAGAAATACGAGAAAATGATAAAGGATCGCTTCGAGAGGAAGCACCTGAGGAACTGGGTCGCAAAGGAAAAACTCGCAGAACTTTCGGACGAAACACTGGACAAGCTTGTTGATATAATCTCCGACCAGGTCCTGACGACAATATCCGTCGAAGCCATACTGAAAGCAATAGCAGAAAAATATCCGGAAGTCGTTGAAGAGCTTGAAGACCTCATTTAAGATCGAGGTCATCCAGGCCGAAGTTTCCGGCTCCTATATTTGACCGCAGCATCTTCTTGAAGCCGCGGTTTCCCTTCATCATTTTTATATTGTTTTTCATTGCCTTGAATTCCTTTAGGAGAGACCGTACGTCCTCTTCACGTACACCTGATCCCCTGGCTATCCTCGTGATCCTCTTCATGTTTATTATTTCCGGGTCCTCGAGCTCCTTATACGTCATAGAATCCATTATGGTACGGTAAAGCTTCAGCTTATCCTCAGCATTCTGTATCTGGCTGTCATTTATTTTTCCGGATCCCGGTATCTTTGCGAGCGGGAGTGAATCCACTATCTTCTTCATTATTCCCGGCTTTGCAAATTTCTCCCAGACCTCGTACATATCCTCGAGGTTGAACTTCCCGGACATCAGCTTCTCAAAGGATTCTTCCGCCTCCTCCTCCGTGATCTGCGTATCCTTGAAGGTCTCAAGAAGCCCCTCAAGATCACCCATGCCAAGCATTCTTGAAAGGAATTTCTTAGGATCGAATATCTCGATGTCGTCCATGTGCTCCCCGGTACCGATGAAGTATATCGGGGCATGTATCTCGGCCACTGCGCTCAGGGCCCCGCCACCTTTGGCAGTTCCATCCATCTTTGTTATTATTATTCCTGTGATGCCAACAGCATCGTTAAGAGCCCTTGCCTGGGGCCCGGCCTGCTGGCCCATCGTTGCATCGATAACGAGAAGGACCTCATCCGGTCTTATCTTCTCTTTTACGTTTTTGATCTCGTCTATAAGATCCTGGTCAAGGGAATCACGGCCGCTTGTATCTATTATCTTGACCTGTATATCCTTCATTACCTCAAGCGCTTTCCTGATTATCTTCACGGGATCCTTTTCCCCGGGTATACCGAAGAACTTCACGTTTATTGATTCTGCTATCTGCTGGAGCTGTTCGTAAGCTGCGTACCTGTGGACATCGGCTGCTATCAGTCCGCATGTCAAACCCTTCTTAGTGAAGAAGCGCGCAAGCTTTCCGGATGATGTCGTCTTTCCCTGGCCGTAAAGGCCCACCATCATGACCGTCTGGGGCTTCAGGGATATGTTGGATGGTTGACCCAGTATCTTCAGTAGTTCCTCGTATATTATTTTCACCAGGAAGTCCTGATCCGCCATTCCAGCAGGTGGTTTTTCTTCTGTCGCCCGCTTTTCGAGATCCCTTGTAAGATCAAGAACCGTCTTTACATTCACATCCGCCTTGAGAAGAATCCTCTGCAGATCCTTTGAAACTTCCTTGATAGTATTTTTGTCTATGTAACTTGCTCCGGTTATTTTTTTAATCGTATCCCGGAGTGAATTTGACAAGCCTTCCAGCACCATATTTAGCTTATTTTATTCAGGCTATTTAAGGTTTGGTGATCAGGATTCCGGTATTCAAAGATCGATGTTCATTTTCATTCTATTCGGCGTAAAAGCATTCAACCAGGGGAGATATGCGATCAGCCAGTTCCGATAGAAGCAATTCGTCATTGCGGGTGAACGCGCCCTTTATATCGGAATCTATATCTATTTCCCCTATGGCCTTTCCGCCCGCCCTTATGGGAACGACGATCTCTGATTTTGTTGATGGAAAGCATGCCAGGTACTTTGGATTTGCATTCACAT
>JAVRLU010000077.1:0-4158 GCA_031961165.1 Thermoplasmataceae archaeon | reverse complement strand
TGGCAAGAAGGTTCCCGGATGGTGAAATGTACCTGCGTATTGAGGACGACATGTCCGGCGATGATGTATTTATCATCGGAAACACGAGGAAAGACGAGGACATACTCGCGATGATCATGAGCCTCAGCGCAATTTCTGACTATTCCCCGCGATCCGTGAACCTCATAATACCGTACTTCGGATATGCACGGCAGCATAAGCGTTACAACAGGGGGGAGCCAGTTTCCTCGCAGATACTTACAGAAATATTTTCAACGTATTCTGACAGCATCTGCACTGTCGAGATCCATGACGAACAGACCCTCGGTTATTCGCAAAAGCCATTTAAGAATATACATATATACCATTCGATAGCAAAGCATTTCATGGACAGGCAGATAGATTATGTCGTATCCCCGGATGACGGCGGCCTTGAAAGGGCCAGGACAGTTGCAAATGAACTCAATGTCGAATACTTCTACATCGACAAGAAGAGGATAGATGACCGTACGGTAGAGATGAAGATGCCCGACGTAAAGTTGAACGGAAAGAATGTCCTGATCGTTGATGATATAATATCAACAGGCGGAACCATAGCCATGTCATCTGAAATGATCAGGAAGAAGGGTGCAAACCGCATATACGTTTCGGCAGTGCATGGCCTTTTTGCCAACGGATCGGATGAAAAGATACTGAAGTATGCCGATGAGATAAGCGTGACAGATACGGTGCAGGGAAAATATACCGGTATATCAGTTTATGAGGAAGTTAGTGATTACATTAAGGGTTTCAATGTCAGAGCTTAGATTTTGCCACGGGCCGTACAGGGGCAAGGAATGCCCCGTATGCGGGAAGAATGGTCGCATCCTGATGAACGATCGCGAGGTCAATGAGATAAGCAGGATAATGGCAGGAGTACTGCGCCATTTTCCCGAAAGATACGGACTTCACATGGACGATCACGGTTATGTAAGGATAAAGGACCTTGTTGAATCCATAAAAAAGAGGGAAAACTATCCATGGCTTACCGCGGATCACATAACAGCGCTAGTTCAAACAGATCCAAGGGGGCGATACCAGGTAAACGGCGAATTTGTCAGGGCCGTTTACGGGCACACTGTCGACGTGGATCTTTCCGATCTGCCAGCTGATAACATACCCGAAAAACTCTACTTCCAGTCATCAAGGGACGAGGAATCACTCGTAATGGAAGCCGGGATATCCCCTGCAGACAAATCATGGGTCCACCTTTCCGGTACATTCAGGAAGGCTTACATTTCTGGCCTGTACCATATTGACGATCCCTACGTGCTTGAGATCGATGCGAAATCCATGATCAGCGACGGATTCCCGGTATACAGGGCAAACAGTGAAATATACATAACAAGGGAAGTGCCGGCCAGGTACATAAGGGAACCCGATCAGGAAGAGGTCACGCTGACAGAGGATGAAAAAGCGGACATAGACCGCGTAAGGTTAAAGGACAGCAGGAGGAGATTCTGAATCCCAGCGCTACCGTGTATACGTTTACGGATAAAATTCATCGTTTTCAATAGATTTTTAAATATGTTCTTCAGTATCAGAAAAATATAATTAATGCAGTATATAATTCAACTTTATCAAGAACATCCCATATGGAATATTCTATATTAAACGGTTAAAATTATTGAATATAAAAAAATTATTGGAATATCGCTTATTTTTTCTCCGGTGCTTTCATCCTGTTTATTATTTCCTGGCCAAATTCCGAGCATTTAAGTGGCTTTATGTTAAGCATCCTGGCAATATCCTGTGTTAGCTTCTGGTCCTTGTACGTCTGGTATATTGCAGCATCAAGGACGGCCGATGCCTCCTTCCATCCGATGTGGTCAAGCATCATTTCCCCTGAAAGTATCAGCGATGTCGGGTTCGCAACATCAAGCCCCGCGTACTTTGGTGCCGTTCCGTGGACTGCTTCGAATATGGCATATTTGTCTCCTATGTTGGCCCCGGGGGCGATTCCTATGCCACCAACCTGTGCGGCAAGTGCATCTGAAAGATAGTCACCGTTAAGGTTCATTGTTGCTATAACCTCGTATTCTCCAGTCCTGGTCAGAACCTGCTGGAACATGTTGTCCGTGATCCTGTCCTTTATGACAACCTTGTTTGCATACTTCTCCGGGTCCTTAAGGTATTCCGTTTCGGTTACCGTTGAATCGCCAAACTCATTCCTTGCAACCTCGTATCCCCACTCCTTGAAGGCACCCTCCGTGTATTTCATTATGTTTCCCTTATGGACGAGCGTCACGCTCTTCTTCTTATTTGCTATGGCATACTGTATGGCTTTCCTGACGAGCCTGGCCGATTTGAACCTGCTTATCGGCTTTATGCCTATACCGGTATCGCTCGAAAGGTTTATGTTGAACTGCGAGGCCAGGAATTCCCTTAACTTCTTTGCACCATCAGAATCGTATTTCCACTCTATCCCGAGGTAAAGGTCCTCGGTGTTTTCCCTGAAAACGGTCATGTTCATCAGTTCCGGGTGCACAACCGGTGAAGGAATGCCCGGAAAATACCTGACAGGTCTTATGTTGGCATAAAGGTCCAGGTACTGCCTGAGCGTAACGTTCAGGCTCCTGAAGCCCTCGCCTATAGGGGTTGTCAGCGGGCCCTTAAGTGAGACGACACATTTCTTCAGGTCGTTAAGGGATTCTTCCGGGAGCCTGTTCCCCTTCTGTTCGTAAGCTTCGTCTCCCACAAGAACCTTTTTCCACTCTATTGACTTTTTTCCGCCATAGGCTGTCTCAACTGCTGCATTTATAACTTCAATTGAAGTCTTAGATATGTCCGGGCCTATTCCATCCCCTTCAATGTATCCAATCGTTGCGTGGTCAGGCACAGAAAGTGTGCCATCTTCCTTAACTTCGATATATGACATAACCTTTAATCGTATAATGATAATTTATACTTATGCATATAATGGCTAGTGTTTAATAGCAAGTATTTTTTCCATAAATAATGATCCTCAGCCCGTAATAGTAACCGTGTGCATTTCAACGGCTTTACTTATAGATCCGTTAAGTAATGTTCAGATTGAATCGTTACGATTTCATAAGACTTTAATTGATCAAGTGACGGAAAATCATGCTTCATAATTTCCTGGCATTCAGCCGGGAAAATATCCGGAAAGCATCTGCGTAATCACTCAGTTCAAGCTGTCCGGGGGCGGTTTCATCCGCATATTTTGCATAGACAAGATCCGATACAAAATACGATGATATTATCCTCAGGAAGCCGTTCCCCTCTCCCATCGGCACGAAAGCCAGCGGAACATGGTATTTTTCCTTGAATTCTATTATCTTTTCAAGATCATCGAGGAACGATTTACTGTCGGAATAATACGCTGCAACCTTTATTATATCCACATCGAGCGAAGCGATCTCGTGGACCTTGTCAATTATCCCGCTGTTATCCTTTCCGTGATAGGATGCTATTATCCTTGTGTCGATTGGTTTTACTCCTATCCTTTTGACGATGGTATAGTCCATGTCCACAGCAGGAACCATCTTTGTTATCGCATCTTCATACACCTTTTCAGATCGATCGCCTCGGTATGTGAATATATAATCGATATCCATCTCGTCAAGTGCGGATATGAATGGAAAAAGATTTTTCAGGTCCGGATTCCTGAAAAGATCGTACCTCATTTCATACAGGTTCCTGTCCGATAACTGTTTTCTCTGGAATTTTTCAATGAGGCTGTCTGAATCTTCATCATAAATCGATGTTACAACGGTGCTGAGTGAATTGCCTATCGTGAACTTGCCTATGCTTACCCGGTTCCCTTTTATGATCGGCACGGACTTCAATCATATGCTTGGAATTAAACTTTTTCAGCATCATCGCTTGAATCTTTTTCATTCTGTATGAGTTCCGAAATGTGTATGACGTTATTCCTGTAATTTTCCATGGCCATCCTGATGTTTACTTCGACCCAGCTCCATGCCTTTACAAGATCCCCGGACCTTATCCTGTACCTCTTTGTCTTTCCCTCACGGGTCTCTTCAAGTATATCCATGGATTTCAGCTTGTTTAAATGCCGGTAAAGGGTCGATCGGCTGGTGTTCAGATAGGACATCAGCTCCTCAGGTGTCCAGAACCTGTTGCTGTTCGAGAGGAAGCATTCCTTGAAAAGGCGGA
>JAVRLU010000076.1:0-4432 GCA_031961165.1 Thermoplasmataceae archaeon | reverse complement strand
TGAACAAGCTGAAGGAAGGCGTTCCGGGAAAGAAGGCCATTGAAATCGCAGGTTACAAGGATACGATGGGAATGCTTTCTGAAATGATAAGATACGATCCTTCATTTTCAAAGGCCATTTTTTATACGTTCAGGGATACGGTTCTCGTCAGGGATGTTGATACTGCGAGAAAATACATGACAGATGTCCGTATCGTTACGATCGATGGTGACATATTCGAACAGTCTGGCGCAATAACCGGGGGTTTCAGGATTTTCAGGGACGATATGTCCAAGGTAATACGGCTGGAGAAGGAGATAAAGGAAAACGAAATTCTTTTATCGCAGTATTCTTCCGAAAAGAAAAAGATCAAATCGGATCTTGATGCGGCCATGTCTGCGTTGACGGATGCATCGAGGAAGTACGGGGAGGCGGCAAAGGAGAGGGAAGTTATCGAGTCGTCCATAATGCAGAAGAAGAAGAAAATCGTGGAAAATAAAGGTAAAATAGAGGATTCAAAGAAGATTCTGAAGGAAAAGAATGATTTAATGCACGACCAGGAAAAGGCCATAGAGGCAATGCAGATAGAATCCAATAAACTGGAGGAGGCGATGAACGACCTTTACGACAGGCTTGATGAATTCTCTTATAAGGGAATATCCGATATCAGCGAAAAGATCGATAAGAGATCGAAGGATCTTGAATCCTTAAGATCATCGATCTCGGAACTTTCCTCCAGAATCGGGAAGATCACGGGAGAAATAGATGGCCTTGAAGACCAGATGAGGAACCTGAAAATGGAAGAAATCTCGCTTTCTGGACAGATCGATGAAATGTCATCATCCCTTGGCGAAGCCCAGAATGAGAGAAGGAAGTACGATCTTATACTGCAGAAATCCGAAAGCGAGTACGGGGAATACAAAAAGAAGATAAAGAAGCTGGAATCGGATGCAAAGGCGATCGAGGATTCCATGGAGAACCTGCGTTCCCTTAACGAGACGAAGAGGAGCGTAATATCCGATTTAACCATACGGAGGAATACGTTCGTGTACAAGAACGAAACGCTCAGTTCCCAGCTCTCAGAGATCATGGGGGAACTGGTTGACGTTAAAGATATACAGGCTGAGAAGAACCGGTGCATGAAGGAGATCGATGAACTTGGCCCGATAAACAACATGGCCGTCGACCAGTATAACGAAGCTTACGCCGATTACGAATCCGACCAGGAGAAGTTTGCGAAGCTTTCAGCTGAAAGGGATCGCCTGAATTCTCTTATGTCCGATCTGAACGCGAAAAAGAAGGATGTTTTCATGAACGTTTTCAGGAAGCTTGACGAAAGCATGAATTCGATATACGGAAGGATAAGCAACGGGGGCCAGTCAAGCCTGAATCTATCCGATATAAACGATCCGTTGAATTCTGAAGTCGACGTGAACGTGAAGCCCCCCGGGAAAGAACTGGTGAAGCTGCAGGCCCTGAGCGGCGGGGAGAAGAGCCTGGCAGCACTCTCGTTCATAATGGCAGTCCAGAAGATACAGCCAAGCACCGTTTACTTCCTAGATGAAGTCGATATGTTTCTGGATGCATACAATGCAGAATCCATAGTCAAGGTCTTCAAGGAAAATTCCGGGAATGCGCAGACGATACTTATATCGCTGAAAGCCGTTGTGGTAAAATACGCTGATCTTGCAATAGGCGTAACAATTTACAACGGTAACTCGGAAGTATTCGAGGAAGGGTTCGAGGAAAGGGGGGATGCCATTGGATCCTGACAGCATAGTGAAAAGCCTGATCGTACAGTCTGATGTTTACAGCGGGAGCCCTTCGTTTTACAGGGAGATCATAGAGGGCATCGGAAAGGGATCGATATATACGGATCCTGAAAAAGCCATAATTTCAGGCATTCTTGAAGCATGCATAAAGGGTTCGATAGACCCGTGGGACGTTGATCTTGCTTCATTCGCCGGCATAATGTATTCTATGATCTCCGATGACTTCCATGACTTCTACTTCGCGGGGAAGGTCATGTCGGATGCATGGCGCGTACTCAGGATAAAGACCATGCCTGATGAACACGAAGAAGAAAGACTGGAAGATGAACCTGAAGATTCTGTAAATCCTGTTACAATTAATGAAGTCGCTTTGGAGATCGTTCCGGCAGTGAAGCATTACGAAACAAGGAAGTACATGCTGATTGAGCTTCTTGACACACTCAAGGAAACCATGTCAAGAAAGCCTAAAACGAACAGGGATAAAAAAACTGCAGTTGACTACGGCGAAAGAAAGCTCAACAGCGAAGACCCCGGGAGGGACATGGATCTCGTTTACCAGAAGATAATAAAATCGCCCGGTAACGAGATAAGGATGGAGGACATATGGGGAAGCAGCAGGGAAGAGAATTCGACATTTTTCATATACTCGCTATTCCTGATGAGGGATTCGAGGATACTTCTCAGGCAGGAAGCATTCGGCAGCCCGATATTCATAATAAAAAATTTCCAGTGAAACGGTTTTATATTTTAATAACCTGAAAATCCCTGAATCGCAGGGATTCAGAGATGGACTGCCTTGTGAACGGCATCATCCATCAGTGCAAGTGTGTATCCAACCATCCTGTCAAGCTCCTTGCATGATTCCGAAGGTTTCTTTATCTGGTCAAGTATTTCGTGAGATCTCTTCCTTATGTCCGTTGCCTTAGATATATCCTCTGTTCTGAATATGTCCATTATATCCTTCATTATTGATATCAGTGCCTCAATCTGCTTAAGGAGATCCGCATCTTCCACATTTATGTAATTCACGAAAAGTTTAGTGTGCGTAATGAATCTTCCCAGATCCCTTGACGCAACGGAGTACAGGATTATATCCTTGACAGGAACATCGAGCCTGAATTTGTCGTCCCTCTGGACAGTCAGCGATATGCTCCTTATAAGCTTGTAATAATCGATATTGAGTGCGTTGCACCTGGACACTATATCCTGCTTCATTACATCCCTTGGCGTTTGAACGACCTTCTGGACGTCCTCAAGTATCGATAGAA
Organism: Thermoplasmataceae archaeon; assembly: GCA_031961165.1. Lineage (GTDB taxonomy): Archaea > Thermoplasmatota > Thermoplasmata > Thermoplasmatales > Thermoplasmataceae > JAVRLS01. Next base: position 1,413 of record JAVRLU010000076.1, on the reverse strand, counting down.
CTCTATCCGAGAAGTCCAGGAAACCCTGGGCCACCGGGAGTATATCCTCGTCTATCTCAAAATTCAGTGCATTGAACGTCTCATTTTTCAGGTTAAGACCGGGGTAGTTCATCTGCAAAATCTTAATCCTGTCCTTTGTCTCCTTCGATATAACGTCCTTTGATTCCACACGTATTTTCGATACCCCCTGCATGTAGTAAACGGAGATAAGGTACTGGGCGGTCTCTGCACTTGTTAATTCGATTACGCGTTCGGTCTTGAAATCTTCCTTAGGCCGCACCTTGATTATCCCGGACGATTCAAATACTTCGACTTCTCTTGTTACATCAAGGCCGTTCTCCCTGATCCAGTTCGACGGAAGTGAAACTATGAAGCTTCCCCCTTTTATCTTTTGAATCCTTCTTAAATTGTTTGACATTTTATTAAGGCATTGCTATTTTATATAAACGTTTTTACATATATGAATATAAATTATGCCAATGATATGCCCTGTTACGCGTCATAATAAAATCGTGTTTTTACCGTATTTTGTAGGAAAAAACCAGAATCACGGCGATAATATCCTTCGCTTCTAGTGATACGCTTATCTCTATCCTTATCATATCCCGGAAAATGATAAACATACTTGCGATAATAAATGATTCATTCGCACCCCTTGCCATAATAACAGGTGTTGCACTTCTTGTCCTTGGCATTAATGAAAGGTATTCGCGGGTCATGGAAAGCCTAAGATCCCTTCACAGGGACCTCCTGAAAGAACCGGCAGAAAACAGGGAGCTGATCCGTTGTTACAAGAGGCAGATCAGGACGCTTATCAGGATGGCGAAGATACTCCGTGCGGCCCTTCTCTCGATGTATACCGCAATATTCTTTGCGATAGCCTCAAGCATAACGATACTGGTATCATCCCTGACCGGTATACCAACGACAAGAATCATGATCGTAGCCATGGTGATCAGCCTTGCCTCCCTCTTTATTGGAAGCCTGTTTGCGATAGCTCACATAGTGATATCGCTGAATGCGATACAGGTTGATCTTGCGGCTGATGCAAGCCTCCAGAAGCCCTGAGAAATAAAATTTCCAATAGCCATGATATATCGGTATATTTTCGAACGGGAATACATAAACAGCGATTTTTATACTAGCGCTTTAACTTCAAAAATGCAGCGGAAATGAAGTACCCGGAACAGTAAAGAGGGGTTTTCAATAACTCCCGCCTGTTTCCGTTATCTTTAAACCGGTTTATTCGAAGGCATATACTTAAATATCGATTGCATGATAGAAAACAGGATGAAAAATATATTCAGTGCGAAAACTTTCAGGAACGTGAATGAATTTTTTATAAAGCCTTTTACCATATATCATTATCGAACATCCATTTTAAGTTCTTCCCTTATGCTGAAAATATCAGAA
>JAVRLU010000075.1:0-4450 GCA_031961165.1 Thermoplasmataceae archaeon | reverse complement strand
CTGCTTTAGCAATGTTTATATAGTACAGATCGATAAAGGTTTGGCAACGGTCATAGCAGTGGGGAAACACCCGGTCTCATTCCGAACCCGACGGTTAAGCCCATTGCGTATCAAATTGTACTGTATTCCGCGAGGGTACGGGAAGTTTGGTATGCTGTTACCATTTCCTGTTTTAATATCGCAAATTTTAAACATTGTTGGACATAGGGTTTCTCATGATAAATCCATGGTCATCGGATAATTTTTTCGATTATGAGCGCCTCAAGAGAGAGTTCGGTATTGGCGATGTTGATTCATACTTTGATAATTTTCTTTTCAGGAGAAAGATAATAATAGGACAGCGATCCCTGGATTATATCCGTTATTCAGTTGATCATAAAAAACCATTCAACGTCATGACAGGACTCATGCCCTCTGGAGAAATGCACCTGGGAAACAAGAGTGCAATCGATCAGGTCATATATTTCCAGAGCATCGGGGGCAGGGTTTCAATATCGGTTGCGGATCTTGAATCTTATTCCACAAGGGGAATACCCCTGGAGAAGGCAAGGGAGGTTGCCATAAACAAGTATATACTCAACTATATAGCCCTCGGGCTTAAGCCCTGTGATATTTACTTTCAATCAGCAAAGAGTGATGTGCAGTTTCTATCATACATCCTGGGTAACCAGACAAACCTGAACGAAATGAAATCGATATATGGATTCACTGATTCAAACGATATGCTTCATATCAACAGCCCGCTGATACAGGCCGCTGATGTACTTCACACCCAGCTGCCAGGCTATGGCGGCCCATTGCCTACTGTCGTTCCCGTCGGATTTGACCAGGATCCGCATATACGGCTGATGCGTGATCTTGCATCGAGATTCAGGACTTACAACGTTTCTTATAATAAAGGCATGATTATATCAATAAAGGGCAAGGATGATCCACGAAATGCAATAGATAAAGCAGTAGAATACCTCGGAACCATATACAGCAATATAAAGAAGGATTATGAATACAGGACAATAAACATCGGGGATGCAAAGCCGGAAGACGTTATAGCAGTCGATATCTCGCTGGCCAAGATTGAAGGCGAATGGAACCGTTTTTCATTCATTCAGCCATCTGCCACATACCAGCGCCTCATAAAAGGCCTGAAAGGCGGGAAGATGTCATCTTCCGTTGCCGATTCCCTCATTTCGCTTAACGATGAACCAGAAGACGCAAGGAGGAAGATAATGTCGGCTATGACCGGTGGCCGCGATACCGAGGAAGAACAGAGGAGGCTTGGGGGCGAGCCAGAGAAATGCCCGGTATTTGATGTATACAATTACGAGATGGCGGATGATAAATATGTCTCAGAGGTATTCAGCGACTGCAAAAGCGGAAAGAGGATGTGCGGATTCTGCAAAAGGGAGATATCTGCAAAAATTGCCGAAATGCTTAAGGATCTGAAAGAAAAAAGGGAAAATGCAAGGGAAAACCTTTCACTTTTCATTCATGAATAGGTCCTTGTCCATAAGTGTTTTCAATTTTCCAAGCTCCTCAGGCCTGAATATGCCGTATTCGGTTATGAATCCGGTAACATATTCGTGCGGGGTTACATCAAAAGCCGGATTTTTGCTGTGGCTTCCCGCAGGCCCAATCCTGGTCCCGTTTATCTCAAGAACTTCATTTTCGTCCCTTTCCTCAATGGGTATCTTATCGCCGGTATCTATTGAAAAGTCGAATGTGCTTCCGGGGGCTGCCACATAGAAGGGTATGCCGTTCACCTTTGCAAGAACCGCCTTCTCATAAGTGCCGATCTTGTTTGCAAAATCACCGTTTGAAGCTATGCGATCTGCTCCGACGATCACGAGATCTATGCTCTTTTTTTTCATATAGTATCCGGCAGCATTATCCGCAATTATGGCATGGTCTATCCCCTCCTGCCCGAGTTCCCATGCCGTAAGCTTTGATCCCTGAAGCCTCGGCCGGGTTTCATCCACATAGACAAATATATTTTTTCCGGAATCATGTGCAACCCTCATCGGTGCAAGTGCTGTTCCCCAGTCGATGACCGCAAGGGCCCCTGCGTTGCAGTGTGTAAGTATGTTTCCGCCGTTCTTTATCAGTTCATTACCAATTTCCCCAATCTTTTTGCTCCTTCCGGTTATCTCCATTGCGTATCTCCTTGCGGCGTTCATTTCGTATCCGTTATTCTTCATGTAGCTTACTGCCCTGAAAAGATCATATGCGGTTGGCCTTGTGTTAATTATCTTTTTTGATGCCGCATCCATATCCTCATTTTTCTTTTTTGCCATCGCTAAGCCGTATGCGGCCGTTACTCCTATGGCAGGGGCGCCCCTGACAACCATATTTTTTATTGCATATGCAATATCGTCAGAAGTTTCAGCCGTAAAGATCTCGAATTTATCAGGTAGTTTCCTCTGGTCGATTAACTTTACAGTATCATCCTCATACCATACAGCTTTCATAACCTTTGTTTCGCCGTCTACAATTATCTTCATTGCAACACCTATCGCAGAGTAGATTTTGAACAAATATATACGTCTTTACGCCTATTCGCCATGGTTCGATTTTTTATGCAATATCGCAGTAAAAAGCTGTACACATAATAAAACGTGTTCGTAAATGCCTTGATTTTCATTACTAAAGTTTCTCATTAATCATACTGCATTTCCATTATGGGTATTCTTGAAATGATCCTGTGCAATCCTCCAGGTATACGTGGACTTGGCGTATTCCTGAGAAATGATCATCTTAATTTCATGCCTGCTGTTCATTCGGGCCGGCTTAAATTATCTAGAAAGCTTCGAGCAATTATGATGGATTTCCTGAGGCATCATACTGGCATAAAAGATACCTATAAGCGTACCCATGGCAGTTGATCCTGGCCTGATGCAAACCAGAATAGCTGGCAATCAGGGTTTAATGCGATCTATAAACTTATCTGGTATGTACTGTCCAAGGAGAGATAACATGCATCATAACAAGCATTTATATCCATAAAACTGTTTTACGTTTCGAGAGAATTAAGTCTCACGGAGGTTAATTATGAAAAGAGAAGTTAAATTTAAGTTTGAGAGAGCCACAAAAAATACTTTTAGATTCCAGGAAGATACAACATCAGACCCGGTAATCGGAACATTGTACGTGAAGAAATCTTTGTTCAAATCAGAACCTAAGGAACTTAAGGTGACTATAGAAACTGAGGGAGATTGAGGATCTGGCGGTTCCAGAATTCAGAAATATACGAAATGGTTATCGATAGAAAGAAAAAAACGAAAGTTTGAGAAATTATCGGGTACTGTCAGGTGAACATAATGGTATCTTCTCTTGATTTGGGGTAATCTGATAATACCCCTTTTCTTGTTGTAACTTTATTTATCTGAACGGTCTTTCACTGATCAAATATTACCGGTATCATCGAAGCTTGTTTATTTTAGTAACGATAAATGGATTACAGGGAATCGTATTATATTTTACCTGTCCGGCTTGCTGATGCGCGTGTACAACGAAAATGAGTGTTAAGTGCTTTTACAGATATTGATCACGTGCCTTGTGGATACAGTAAAGGTCACGAACGTTATGCAGTTCATGTATTCAGGAAAGCGGTTTCCGCATCTTTCTTACCGTCATCCATCCTGATAACTGTATCGGGACTATGTCAGTGGCATAAAATAGATTAAGCCCATAGTTCCTACTATGGGTTTCTGATCTAAATGATACCGCAAAAATTAAATGGAATTTTCTGCCAATTCGCCTGCGATTTCCCGGGATACATACATGAATATACATACAGCAGGCAGGCGATCGGCAAACCCGTAAACACTATGAAACAAATATTATATATAATATAAAACTGACGAAAAATTGCAGATAAAAATAATATCTGTATGAGGAATATTGGTTTTGTTTATTGGATATGATCATCTAAAACAACGTAAATGCCTTATTAAGATTCCGGAATAAAATAAAAAAATATATGAATTATTACTTTGGGGCCCATGCTATGAAATCAAGCAGGTGCCCGTATATGGCTTCGTATCCTATAAACAGTGCGACCAGGGTACCAAGTATCAGCAGCACGAACTCAAGATAATAGAGATATTTCCCTCTTTCCGGCTTCACGAACAGTATTGGAGAAAGAACTGCTGCTATACCATCTATTATGTATAAGCCCATTGCTGATAGGAGATCGTCCCCGGTCTCAAGTTTGTAAGCCACGATTCCCGCAGATGCCACAAGGACGTATATTCCGAGGAAGAGCAGGAGTATTGAATTGAACTTTATTTCATAGCCCTTGTAGATCCCAATCGCCGTTATAATCAGAATCAGACCAAGCATCAGTAACGGGTCCCCGAAGAGCATATTGTAGCTTGACGGGAGAGGCCATGTAAACGACATTAAAAAGCCGCTTACAAAATCAAAGAAACCGATTCCGATTGCGGGTACGAGA
>JAVRLU010000074.1:0-4533 GCA_031961165.1 Thermoplasmataceae archaeon | reverse complement strand
TCGATGAGAATATCGGATTCCCTGTAAGCGAGCTCTGTGTAGTCAGATATATTCTTGAGAATATCCTTTTCACCTACAGAAAGTATCCTCTTCAGAAAACGTGAGTTAACCATTCGTCTGTCATTGCGTGGCAATATATAATTATAATCCAGAATAAATCGATATTGAAAAATGAAAAATTGTTAAAATATTTAAAAAAATTTTTTCAGTAGCCCTGGCCCAGGTACATCGAATCCATGAAATAATTGCTCAGGTCGTATGTAAGGTTCAGTGCACTTATAGTCCCTATCCCTGCAAAATCATTCCATCCAGGCCCGATGTATCCGCTCCCTGTCATGCCAGGATAGGGCTCAACGTATTCGACCTGATGGTATGCCTGGTATCCGTACAGAGTTCCATAGCCAAGATTATACAGGGCTGGCTGTATCCATCCAAGGTATCCGTTCCCAGGCATCATGGTCTGGTTTTCATACTGTGCAATATCGGCAAATATACCGGCGGATATTGGTGTTGCATAGCTCGTACCCCCTCCTATGTAGTAATGGCCTGCAAAGACAGTTATGAGATTCGTTGAAGGCATTGAGATATCCGGCTGTGCACGGTTATAATAAACTGATGGCGTGATTATCCTTTCAGCGCTCTGGTATACCGGTCTTGAGAAGAAGAAACTGTTTCCGCCTCCTGAACCTACCGGGCCGCCATACCATGTGTACTCTGGCTGGTACCATCCCGTCTCATTGGTTATTGCGCCTGTTCCGTTCATGGTTACGGAAACGCCACCTACAGAGACTATGTACTGCGATGCCATCACTGTTAAATAAAGCGAACTGTGGCTGTCAGCTGATCCAAGGAATATTGTTGTACCTTCTGCCACTGCCTGCATCCCTATCTGTTCATATATCTCCGCAAATCCACTGTCGTGGTGGAACTGCAGCTCTGCCCAGCTTCCAGATATTACCTGCGGGTGAATTACATTCAGGTAATAGTAGATCTCAAAGTTTATCGCATTATCGCCTATTCCCGTCAGGTTAAACGGCGCCATAACATCGTATATCGATGCGTTCGGAGCCATCGCACCGGACCATTCAACATCAAGATCAGCTTCAAAACCCTCTGGATATGGATTCAATCCATTAGATGTAAGGTTTACTAGGGTTAACGACGGGTTATGTATGCCGTATGCGTCCCAGAATTGCCTGACACTGCTTACGTTCACCGATTCTCCAACCCCGAGTATGCCTATCTTTATGCCAGTTCCATTAAGGCCCATTTCATGAAGCTGCGTAACGTTGTAATAGTTTTCAAGGTTCGGTGGCGTCAGGACTTCATTTGATGGCAACGCGCTGTTCACCGCTTTTTCTCCGGTTAAGGTTGAAACTTTCTGCGAGGCTGAAAGAAGCACATCTGTCGAATAGCTCAGGCCGTAGACATGCATTATATCTTTACCGAACTGTGCAGGTATGTACGGGTTGGCACTATTTGTCATGAAAAGCGTGGGAGATAGGCCCGGGTATTCAAATGCGTATTCGTATACCATCACACCGAAATCTTTTTCAAACATTCCTGCTGTTCCGGAAAGCACCACAACGAGTGGAGCATAGCTGTAATTCCAGACCTTGAAGCCTTCAGCTGCATAGTATCCCATAATTAACGATATCTCCGTGTCCGAGGGATAAAATTCAGCCCTGAACTGCTGTGGCGTCAGGAATTGATGGAATTCACTGCTCATTGGTGAATTTACACTGGAATCGAACACGGAAAGCTTACTGAGGTTTGTCATGTTCAGGTACAGCGTTACATTCATCTGGGTGTTCGGGGAAACAGACCCTAAATTCAAAAGATACGGTTCAAATTCCGGATCTGTAATCACGTACGGGGTATTTCCATTCAGCGCTACAGAACTAGCTGGTGGCAGATCAATAACGTTAAGCGGTTCGTAATCGCCGCCAACTGCTATATTCCCGTAATCATTGAATGGTATTGTCCCATCGAAGTTGTACCAGAAGTTTCCACCCAGGTAAGGGCCGCCAATTATGCTGCCTGTCAGTGCTATCTTAGGTGTATAATGTATTACGGTTCTTGAGCTCTCAAGTGTTAGGTTCCATTTATTGGTATAATAGGAAACGTTGTCCGTGTAGATATTGTATGCAGGGCTCAGTGCCGGAAGCTGTACCGTGAATTCATTGTTCACTATGGTGTTGTTGTCAGAAAATACGGATATTCCTGCCACTAGGCCCCATACATCCCATTCGCTCATATGTACTGGATTAAGGAGTGCAGGGCTGTTCTTGAAATAGTTGCCCCATATAAGATTCCCTGATCCGCCATATATTAGCAACGATGAATCCATCGACAGGAATGTGTTGCCTGCTATCAGCGAATCTGAGGTGTTCCAGAGGATCACATTCGCTACCGGGAATCCTGACTGCGCATCTGTATACCATCCTGTTATCGCAGAGCTGTTCATTAGTATAACGTGTGTATCATTATACAGCCAGTATCCGAGGAAGTTGTCAGCTGCCTGCGCAAAATACAGCGAATATTGCATGTACGTGTCGGAGTATATTATGGGCATTGCAGGCATATTTTCCATTTCAACATAATCATTCGTGTTCAGAAGCATGACACCTTCAAACTGCGGGAATGCATAATCATTAAGCTCCCCGAAAAGCGGGCTTATGAATGTATATTCACTGTTGAACAGAACGTAAGGATTGGATGATGTGCCTGTACCGGATTGTGATATGTTTGCAAGCTGCTGGTCATTCATTGCGTAAAGCGGGGTGTATATTCCTGTCGAAGGATCATATTTCAGGATGAATGCCTGATTTCCTGTGAGAACGGCCGAAACTGGATCATGGTAGCTCATAAGGGCCTCAGCACTGTAAAGGCCTGCGGGAAGATAGAAGTCATAGCTGCCGGATGCTGAGAGTGGTACATAGCCAGCATAATTGTTGTTTACTCTTGACCCGGAGCTCACAAAGAGGAATGCATTGCTCGGATCTACGTTTCCAGTGAACTGTTCCATCCCGGCTGATCCGGAAATGTTCCACATTCCATACAGGAGAGACGGGCCAGCAGTAAGCACTGCCTGATCCATCTCGTTCCATGCAACCGCCATTCCAACGGAAGTTTCTCCCGTATCAGTTCCGAAGTCGAATGCGGACGGGACATTCACATAAACATTGCTAACAGTTACGGGCGGTTTTGGAGGAGGAGGCGGCGGAGGTAACTGTCCCGGCGGGGCAGCCATTGGATTCGTTGCCGGTATATACTTAAGGCTCATTGTCCCGTTGATATCCATCACCGTTGTCGTACTGCCTCCTCCAGGCCCTCCGAGCATGATCTCCGCATCATAAAGAAGCCCGTTCGGAGCAAACTGGGTTCCGCTGACCCTGAAATAAGATGGTGGCGCCGCATATTTTCCAGGCCCTGGATGAGTAACGGAATAGGTAGAATTGAATGTTACCCTGTCATATGTACCGCTGACAGAAATCGTAGGTATGGAATAGTTGAAATAAACCACATTGTTTCCATTTATCTCCGATGTATTCAGGTAGAGTTGGAGAACAAATGGCGCAGGTACGTAATATGCCGGGCCTATTGCAATGTGAACGCCCGGATACGGGTAAATTTGGCCTGTACTGTTTTCAATTGCATTTGAGGTCATAACTGCCGTCTTGCTTGAGAAATTCCATATGTTGTCCTCGAACTGCAGGACTCCGGTGCGCGTTGAGTAAGTGGCCACGTTCTGCGTCCAGAATGAATAGCTGGAATTCCCGAACAGTGTTGTGTTTGCCGTGACAGTATTGAGCTGGAAAGTGAGTGATCTTGGCCCGTCGTTTGCAAGGTTGAAGACGCTCAGGTTGTTTACGCTGATCGCTGCTTCAAAGCTTGATGCATAATAATTCGATCCAACCAGTGTTCCGCTTTCATTTTTCAGGCCAAGAAATCCTATTCCCATCGGTGCAGGAGCAAAGTTGTACAGTGGCATTACAGTGCCATTAGAATAAGTAACATCGGGATGATGGTTTGGAAGAAAAAGGTAATTGTTGACATTCTTGCTGATGCTGAAATTGATCAGGGGATTGCTGTTGTTGCTTGAAACGTACCCTGTGCCCCTTTGCTGGGAAGCACCTGTAGAAGCGCCCGTGTTAGTTCCTGTCGTTGCCCTGGAATTGGTGGATGCTGGAGTAGATCCATTAAAAATGCCGGCACCCAGAAAACCAGATACAATAAAAATTGCGACAACCGCTATTGCGGCTGCTATTATAACGCTACGCCTTATCATATCATTAACAATTTATTTCCATATATATACTTTTCGAATAATGTACTTCCTAGTATCTTTTTTTATATCGGGTAAATTTATATCCATTATACTTTAAATATATAAAATAAACGAATCACGTCTACTATTTATAATGCTTTTCGATAACCGGTAAATGATTCTTGTCCTGTTCCTTGTAACCGTTATCGTTGCCCTTTTCGCACTGGTGAATCCGATCGGGGCCCTTCCAATAATGGTATCGG
>JAVRLU010000073.1:0-4634 GCA_031961165.1 Thermoplasmataceae archaeon | reverse complement strand
TATGGCAAATGAATGCTGAATCGAATCTCACCTTATTCGGAACAGGGTTTGAATTCCTTCTCAACGGAAGGAGATAATGTGGCCTGATCCCTTTATAGATTATTAACTACCTTCTGAGTCCTTCAAAATGAAATTCAACGGGAAATTATGTAGAGATTACTTTATTGTCTTTGTAGAACCGCAAACGTGTAGTCGGTTCAAAAATATTGCAAAATCCCTGAATCCAAATATCGTGAATTAATGAATAACTAATAGCACCACCTTATAAATGCAAATGTTTTGCCATTATTAAAAATAACCAATGGCCTGTATTCTTTAATTCAGGGCTTACAGATTTTAGAAGGCAGATAGATTGTTAAACCGCACATCGCTTATAGATTATAATTACCAAAATAAACGTATGAAGATGCAAATCCCGATTAAATTATTAATCAAGAATAAATATAAATTAACAGATTTAACGATAATATTTTAAATTGCATATAGACCATTTTTAACTATATGGGGACACTGGGAGTTGAACCCAGATCTACGGGTCTCTTCCTGGATCATAGTTCCAGTCACTCATCATGCAATCAGATGACCCTCTTTCTAATCATTTCCTGACTGGAGCCCGTCAGGATGCCATTACCCCATGTCCCCCTGAAATCGTAATGAATAAAATGTATAAAAAGCTCTTCATTTATTTTTATTCCGTAATTTGAAGAAAAACAATAAAATAATGCTTTATTATAAAAATTACGAACCCAGCCTGACGTGACCGTATGAAAGAATTGCGAAACCGAAGAAAACGAAAGTAAGCACGACTATTATTCCTATATAAATGTAATCTGTGCTCAGTATCCTTGAAAACATGAGATCCCTCACGGAATCGACTATGTAAGTCAGTGGATTTGCCATTGATATTGCTCTGAGTTCTACGGGTGTTTTTGAATTTATAGGATAGAAGGCCGAACTGGCAAAATCAAGTATAAAAAACAGGAACATGGTTACAGAGTTATACGTCTGTATTGTCTGTATTATGACGGAAAGTATCAGGAATATGGATGTGAAGAGCATCGAGCTGAGTATGAGCGTTACCATAATTATTAACATATTTAAAGGCGAGATGCTGAACTGGCCTGTTATAGCATATGAAACAAGAAACATGAGAAGTGCGCCACCGACTGTAAAAATCATGGACACATAGATTATCCCGAGAAGGTAATCGATTCTTCTAAATGGGCCAACCATCAGCTGCTCGAACATTCCCCATCTCCTGTCCGACCACAGCATACTCCCCCCTATTGAACCGGCTATGAAGGGCTGCATTGCAACAACACCCGGAGAGAGGAATTCCGCATAACTCATTGTCCTTCCATATGCGGATATTGATGGTATTATGGATTGAAACATCAGCCCGAGCACTATTAAATAAAATGACGGGAGACCGAGAAGAAATAGTAAAGTGCCGGTATCTGTGTTCACTATCAGGTTCCTGAGCGTCAGCCTTAAGGATGGGGGTATCATGATACCACCTTCAGGAACACATCATCTAAAGAAGTTTCTTCCATGGAAATCTTTTCGATTGTTATGCCCTTTGATTTTAAATCTGAAAGGAGGTTTGGAAGCGTCTCTTCAATATTTTTGCCCACTATCTTTGCTCCGTTTTTGTCTATGGATACGCTCTCGCCGTATTTCTCAAGAACCCCTTCAACGGATTCTATATTCCTGTCAAATATCAGGTAAAGCGTCTTGTATTCCCCGTACCTTGCCTTCAGCTCACTGCTTGTCCCTTCAACTATGATCTTCCCGTTGTTCATTATCGCTATCCTGTCGCAAAGGTAATCAGCTTCTTCCATTATCTGTGTCGTGTAAAATACCGTAAGTCCCTTATTCACCTTGTCCTTGATATAGTTCAGCACACTTCTTCTCATTATTGGATCGAGACCAACCGTTGGTTCATCGAGGAAGAGGAGATCCATGTCGTGAAGAAACTCCCGTGCTATCTGAAGCCTCTTCTTCTGCCCGCCGGATAATTCGATTGCCCTTGTTTTCCTGTAGTTTTCAAGGCCGAATACAGAAATGACCTCTTCAATCCTTGCCTTCAGTATTTCCCCCTGAACATTCCAGAGCATGCCGTAAGTTTTCAGATTCTTCTCCACTGTTGTGAAATCAAAGGATTCGTTCTGCAGCACAACGCCTATTCTCCTTCTTATCTTCTCAGAATGGGCCGGCAAGCTGTATCCCAGAACATTCACAGTGCCGGAAAGAGGCGGTATAATTGTGGATAGCGTCCGTATGGTTGTTGTCTTTCCGGCCCCGTTTTTTCCGAGCAGGCCGTATATTTCACCCTTTGAAACATGAAATGATACGTCATCTACAACAAAGTGCTTCCCGTCGTATGATTGCCTGAGATTCTTAACGTATATAATATCCTCCGACACATACCTTTAACGCTTACTCAATATTTTTAAGTTGCCATACAGTTAATTTTGCAGTTTAATTCATCCGGAATGCTTCGATATCCTTACAGTTTCGAAGAGATCGCCATTCTTATTTCCCGTCCTGTGAAGCCTCGCTCCCGTTTTAATAGCCTTTAGGTTCGCGTTTCATTCACTTTATTCTTTTTAAACGATTCTTCGATTTAAAATCCCGGAATGCATTAAAAATATCTCTGATGATATGGATACCGGTACTTCAATTACGCTTCCTCCATTAAAACGCATTGAATGAACGCATCATTCCTTTATAGGCCCAGGATCAATCTAGTCGTCGAATGCACTGATCCTGCAAGACTATGATATACACGCCCTGAAAAAGAATTATGGATTAGTGATACTTTCGGTATTACCATAGGTGAATGGCCATAAATCGGGTATTCGACAGGTACGTCCCCGAAAATATGCCGTTCAGGTTTTTTCGGGATTTCCAGTGACCTTTTTCCTGTCTTCGCTTCCACGCACGTATGAAAGAACCATTCCAATCAGTATTATTGCGAGTGATACTATAAACGCGTGCTTCAACCCTACGAGAAATTGCGAGGAAACGCCACCCACAAGTTTTTCCACGCCCGCGAAAACTTCATAGGCCACCGCCCTTGGTATTGATGCTGATGCAATTGATATGGTGATCACAAAACTCCCGAGCATGCCTATGCTTGCCATAGTCCTGAGTATTCCTGATGCCGCCCCGTACGTTTTCACGGGCGAACTTGCCATAACTGCGCTGTTGTTCGCAGGGAAAAACATGGAAGACCCGAGGCCGGATACTATGGATATCGGTATGATCAGGTAAATGGATGATTTCAGGCTCAGTGTCATGTAGAAAAGAATTGCTAAAGCCATGAGAAACATGCCAAGAGTAGCCGGTATTCTTGCCCCTATGCGATCTGAAAGCTTCCCGAATACCGGACCTGTGAAACCACCGAGTACGTATCCAGGTACAAGGAGAAGCGAGCTGTCCAGCGGTGATAGGCCACGTATTCCCTGAAGGTACATGATCACTATGAAGGTAACGGAGAGAAAACCAAGGCTCTGGAAGAATGATGCAAATATAGAGAATGAAAAAACACGGTTGGAAAACATCCCAAGCGGGAGTATCTGGTTTTTTGAAATCTTCTCTATGTACACAAAAATGAATGCAAATATGGCACCGGCAATGATCATTGATGCATTCAGAGTATCAAGGCCGTGCGAGGCGAAATCGGTTGCCGCGTATGATATCAGGACAAGAGCAAGGGAAAGCGTCACCATGCCGGGTATATCCATCTTAGCCTGTGCCGTCTTTCCGGTCTTTATATACTTCATTCCAAAATAAAGCGCTATTATTCCGACAGGCACATTTATGTAGAATATGTATCTCCATCCTATCAGTGTCGTTATTATGCCTCCAAGGACTATCCCGAGCGTGGCTCCTGAGTTCCATCCAACAGATGTGTATCCGTATGCCCTCCCCCTCCTGTTCGCTGAAAAGTTGTCTGCGATTATCGATCCGGAATTCGCCGTCATCATGGCGCCCCCGGTTGCCTGAACAAACCTGAACGCTATGAGCGAGAGTATATCAGGGGAAAACCCGCAGAGGAATGACCCGGCAGTAAACACGGAAATGCCCGCATTGAATATCCTCTTTCTCGACACCATGTCCCCCAATCTGCCGAACTGCGTTGTGGAAACTGCAGCCACAAGAAGGTATGCAAGTATTATCCATATCGAAAGATAAAGCGGTGCATGAAGGGAATCTGAAATTGTTGGAAGGGCCAGTATGACAATAGTGCTATCAATTGCGCCCATCATAACACCGGCAACAAGAGGTATAAGAATAAGATCGGATCTATCCATTTGTCCACACTTCCAGTATGATCGGAATTATTGAATATCGATATTTAATCATTCCTAAAATTCATGGAACATATCATCGATCTGAAACTAAGTTCTGTTCCAGGCATAGCGTTTATTTACATCTTAATGTTACATCGATGGGTGCACATTTGGCAAAGATTAGTATATCAGCAAAATTTATTGCGTTCATAGTGGCCGTTGTTTTTGTGATCATAGGCGGCTACCTTCTTGGCCGGGTTATCAGCAAGGTGATATCAAGTGTTTATCTTCCCGAGCTTGAATGGGGGCTGGCCCTGCTTCTGATAGGAATAATAG
>JAVRLU010000072.1:3425-4638 GCA_031961165.1 Thermoplasmataceae archaeon | reverse complement strand
TAAACGTAATTAATACATATTATTTAAGCATTTATGCTTAAAATATATGATAAATAATACTATATATAACCGACAAACAGGATTCGTATGGCAAGATTTTTAACTGAATCACCTATCGTATTGCTATGAAAGTCATGATAATGGGTGTTGACGGGTACATAGGATTTCCACTGGCCCTTCATCTTTTGAAAAGAGGCCACGAGGTTTATGGTCTTGACAATTTTATAACAAGGAAGAGGGTAAGGAATGTCAGGTCGGATTCGCTTCTTCCCATCCCGTCGTTTTCATACAGGAACAGGAGAATTGAACGGACATATGGCAAAAAGATCAGCTTCTTTTACGGAAATGCCGCAGATCCTGAAAAACTCTATGATATAATCGGAAAGGTAAAGCCCGATGCAATAGTGCACCTTGCCGAGCAGAGATCAGCCCCGTACTCAATGATAGGGCTCAAGGAAGCGAATGAAACCATGATTTACAATATAACAAGCACCATGAATCTGTTATACGCGGTCAAGGATAAAAATCCATCTGCTCATATCGTAAAATTAGGTACAATGGGTGAATACGGAACGCCCAATATCGATATACCCGAGGGGTTTTTTGAGATAGAATACAGGGGCAGAAAGGACTATCTTCCATTCCCGAAGAATGCAGGTTCATGGTATCACTGGACGAAGGTGCATGATTCTAATAATCTTATGTTTGCAAACAGGCTGTGGGGAACCAGGATCACGGATGTTATGCAGGGTGTTGTATACGGAACCAGGACGGCAGAAACAGAAGAAACAGGACTCTATACGCGTTTTGATATAGATGAGGTGTTCGGCACTGCTCTCAACCGCTTCACGGCACAGGCCACAATCGGAATGCCCATGACGCCATACGGGAAGGGAGGCCAGACGCGCGGTTTCCTCTCCCTGAATGACAGCATCGAATGCCTGACCATAGCCATAGAGAAACCTCCTGAGGACGGGGAATACAGGGTTCTTAATCAGTTCGATGAGAAATATTCCGTAAACCAGCTTGCGGAAATGGTTAGGGAAGTATTCATGGAGAAATACGGAAAGGAACCTGAAATACTGCATGTTGAGAATCCAAGGGTGGAGAAGGAGGAGCATTATTACAACCCAGATCATGAAAAGCTGAAGAAGCTCGGATACACGCGTACAAAGAACATAAGGGAGGAAATATATGACACCGTTGACGATGT
>JAVRLU010000072.1:0-3325 GCA_031961165.1 Thermoplasmataceae archaeon | reverse complement strand
CTTGGGTGCCAGTGTTTATTCGTAACGAAAACGCTGAAATCACCATAAGATGAGAGCGATTTTTCCAGTTTTCTTGAAATTTTCTTTATTATGTCGTTTGAGGGCGATCTTCCCCCGAACTTTTCGTATTTTGCCATATTCTCCCTGAAGGCTCTTTCAGGGACAGGTTTATTTCCGAATATGTTCCTGAGGTATTCATCTAGATCATCGATCCTTTCCGGGCTTCCATAAGTCATCAGGAGTACGGTTGTGTTCATCTTAAAGACCATGCACGTAATCAACTATCTCTCTTAATCTTTTAGGATCTGTCTGCGGGAGTATCCCATGCCCTGTATTGAATATGTATCTGTCCAATCCAGCTGCGTCTTCAACGATATTCTTGGTTTCTTCAAGATACCTTGACGTGTTTATTATGGATGGATCAAGGTTTCCCTGCAGGCCAAAACGATCCGGCAGCGTTTGAGCAATTTTCCCTATGCGGACCCGCCAGTCGATGGAAAGGAAATCAAAGGCAGCCTTCATTTCGCCGATGAAGGATGATGACTGCGTGCTGAAGTAAATCAGCGGTACCGATCCCCCGATTTCGGATGTTATTTCACCGAGATACGGGTCCTCGTATCTTTCAAATTCATACGGAGACAGGTAACCGGCCCAGCTGTCAAATATCTGGATTGCATCAACCCCGGCCCGTATCTGCATCCTGCAGTAAGCCGAAACCATCTCTGAGAGAAGGATCATTATATTCCTGAATTCACCCTCATGATCGATCATGAAACTTTTAGTTACCATCATATCCCTGTCAGGAAAATCCATCAGAAGGTACGACAGCAGCGTAAGGGGAGCACCGGAGAAACCTATAACTGGAACGCCGTACTTCTCCTTCAGATCCGATATGGCCTTTTCCGTGGGATATGGATAGGAAGATTCCTCAAATTCATGTATATCTCTGAAACGGCTTTTTGAATAATTATTCTTCACCTTCGGCCCGGCTTTATCAGTAAATTCCACGCTAAATCCCATGGCTTCCAGCGGCAGAAGGATGTCGGAAAATATTATTGCAGCATCGACTCCTATTTCCTTTACAGGTTCATAGGTTATCTCCTCTATGACGGCTTGATTGGACATCATTTCCTTAAAGCTCAGCCCGTTCCTGATCCTTGAATACCCGGGCAGGTACCTTCCAGCCTGCCTCATAAACCACACTGGAATACCTTCGTGATCCTCTCCCCTGAGGGCCCTGGTGAAATTATCCGGCATCATCTCAACCTTCAATGGCCGGCTATACGTTTCTATGAGATTAATCTTCTCAGTATAACGGCGAAATCTGAATCGTGAGAATCTCCAATTTATCCCGGAAAACATACGATTCCATTTTTTCATACCGCAACAGTTTTTGTGAACAGTTTATAATCTGTTATTTTTATAAGCTGAAAAATATTTACTTAGCGGCAAATGTTCACGCTGAAGGTACATTTCTATATACAAGGTTATCATACAACTTTATGGAACCCATCAGAAAAGGAAAGGTAAAGGATGTATACGATGATGGAGACACACTGATATTCAAGTTCTCTGACAGGATATCAGTTTTCGATAAGATAATCCCGAATGAAGTGAAAAATAAGGGCCAGTCCCTATGCAGGACATCTGCATACTGGTTCGAAAATGTATCGTCCTACGGCATTGAGACCCATTTTGTGGAACTGATCTCTAATGACCGGATGAGGGTCAAAAAATTCGATATTCCGGAAAAGGTTGATACAAATACAAGAAATTACGTAATACCACTGGAATTCATAACCAGGTATTATGTTGCGGGATCACTTTACGATCGCATTAAGAAGGGGCAGCTGAAACCTATCGATATAGGTCTTAAACATGAACCTAAATACGGGGAAGAACTCATTGATCCGTTTTTTGAGGTCACGACAAAACGCGAAGAAACCGATCGCCTCCTCTCAAGAAGTGAGGCCCTGGAGATAAGCGGGCTGAGCCTTGATGAATTCTACGATATACGGGAAGAGATCTTTAAGATAGACAGAAGAATGAATTCCGAAGTCAGTAAGCGGGGTCTCATACATGCAGACGGAAAAAAGGAATTTGCAATGGGAAAGGAGAGGGAGATTGTTATTGTTGATACCTTCGGAACCGCAGATGAGGATCGCTTCTGGGACAAGGTTCAGTACGATAACGGCAATGTCGTGGAGCTAAGCAAGGAAATGGTGAGGCAATATTACAGGAATACTGGCTATTACGACAGGCTATATTATGCAAGAGAAAGAAAAATGCCTGAACCAGATATACCTCCACTCCCCGAGGAAATGGTTGAAAAAGTATCGGCTCTTTACAGAACAATGTATGAAAAGATAACGGGACAGGCCTGGTGACTCATCTTCATCGCCTGTTCCGGTTAATTGAAGCGTTAAGAAAATTTGATCTGCGTAATTAAGCGGATTCTAATGATCTGTGAAGTATCAATTATTTTTTCTTATATATTCCTAAAATGGACTTACCATTCATCTGCAGCAACTGATCAGAGGATGCTGAACATAATGTTACTGGATGAGACGCCAGAATCCAAAGTATAGACGATTTTATTTATAAACCCGCATAAGGCGATGCCGGTGATGATTCGATAATACCTAAAATACACAATAGCAATTATCTTTCTCAATACCCCGGCAGAGGGGATAAAGTTGCAATACACCGTATCTTGGAAGCCCATGTTCCCTGGTCCTGAATTTTCTACGGATCGTCTTGCTGGATTTGCGAAGCCTGATAAAGCAGGAAGTATACGTCTTTTGATACTCGATATTACATGATGAAGGTAATGCATCCATCATCTGTAACGCAGTGGATCATCAATAATTATCCTTATCGACATAAAATAGTATCCTTATGGATGGACAAATACCTCCACAAAGATTCAAAAGAACTATTTGATCTATGCAAACTCAAGAAAAGTTATTTTCATGTATCGATAAGCATATCCTTATCCTTCACAAATATTGTTCCTACGATTCTCTTTATGGACTTCCATATCAGATCTATTGGATTTAAATTCAGCGAATAAAATACAAGGCCGATATCAAGTGTTTCGTTATGGCTAATTTCTCGGTTCTGTGCGCAGAAAAGTTATCCGTGATCGGGATAATGCAATTGAATGGGTTTGCTTCCCTTATTTTCTGCAGGGAATTAATAATGTTTCCTTTGAATCCTTATATGTCGATACTATAAACGTGATGTTGAATGCATAGAATCCTATGCATTTCCTGAACTTTGCTGTATTTTTTTGATTACACGTTTTTTGAACGATTACAATCTT
>JAVRLU010000071.1:0-4671 GCA_031961165.1 Thermoplasmataceae archaeon | reverse complement strand
TTTGATAGATATACAAAGAAAGGATCGGCATGAAATACGTTGATCGCCGTATTACATGTCTGACCTTTTTTGCATGCGAATGCGGATCATAATCAGGAAAATCTTAATAACATGATTTCAGTTTCACGGGTAATGGAAAGAACCAAGATGTCAGAAGAAACGATCGCTCAGTATGATCAGTATTCATTTCTGTCTGACAAGAATTTAGTCGTAATTTCAGATTATGAGGAGATACCAAAAAATATCCCCCAGTTTGGAAACGTCACCGTATTCACAAGGAAGGCTATCGAAAAGAACCCGGAGAAATTCCAGGATACACTTGACAGTGATACGTATTACATCATGTGTGACGGTTACGTTTCAAGGGATATGTTCCTGGATCAGGAATCCATACTCGAAAACGACATAATAGTCGAGAAAAGACAGCTGTCAGGCATCCTTAAGTTTGTGAAAAAATTCATGATGGATGGTTCAGATGCCGGGGAAATATCTCTTTACACCATACTGATCAACCCGGAAACCATGAAGTATATAATTAAGAAAGGATACAAAATATCCAGGGAAACTGTCCTGAAAATAATATCAAAGGGAATCTTCAGGGTAAAATATGTGGAAACAGATGGGTGGCAGAAACTTTCAAGTTTCTTTTATGTCTTCTTTTTCGAGCTGTGGAGAAGCCCTCTGTTGAAGTATCTTCTGGTTGGGGCCTCAGGTGTGATCATAAACGAGCTGCTGCTCAAATTCCTTTCACCGTACACGAATATTGTTGTAGCCGATGCAATAGCCATTGAAACGAGCATAATGTCGAATTTCGCAATGAACGAGTACTGGACCTTCAGGTCAAGGAACGTGAAGAGGAACGGCCTATCGATATTGAAAAGGGCGGGCCTGCACAACTTCACATCCCTCGTTGGCATGGGCATAAACCTCGGAGTATTCACAGTCCTCATGTTCACAGGGATGGACATGCTTGTCGCAAACCTGATCGGCATAATGTTTGCATTTGGATCGAGGTATATCATGTCCTCGAAAATAATATGGAAAAACCGCAGAGACAGGCAAACAATATATAATTGATTAACAATTTCTCGTTATGATGGAAAAGCGATCGTGGTCGATCGCACTGTCCCTGATCCTTATAGCTTATTCGTTTGCGGCATGGCTATCCATTGGTTACCTGGACCTCTGGGGGCTTGTCCTTGTATGGATTCTCCTGGTAACAGCGGGACTGATACTTGTTAACGCTGCTATACCTTTCAGTGACAGGACAAGGGACTTTCTCATTTACTTTTCTATATTTATCTCCCTGCTCCTGGTAATTGCCATTTCCAAAGTTTATGTAACTTCAAATTACGAGGAGGATGAGATTGCCATCCAGAAGTATGCGGCAATTCTCTTTCTCCACGGGAAAGATCCATATATAAAAGCAAATATGATCGGTTTATACGAACATTACAGGATCCCGTTATTTGAGACTCCGTTACTTACCGGCGGAAATGTATATTTTCTTCTATATCCAGGACTCGCCGTACTTCTTGTCATACCTGCCGTGATTTTCAAATTCAGCGTCGACTACATAATCGTTTTCTTCAACTTCCTCTCGATACTGCTTCTTATATATTATTATAAGAAGAATGATATGAAAATGAAATCCCCGCTCATTATCGTAGTGATCATGGTTTCGGCTTTCTACATAGGGTTTGCCGTTGCAGGTGTATCATCGATCATATGGGTTTTCTTCCTTGCTGCAGCATACGTATTCAGGAAAAAACCGTACCTGGCAGGGATGTTCTATGGCCTTTCCCTTGGATACAAGCAGGATGCTGTAATAATAATACCATTCCTGATCTATTTTCTTTACAGGGAATACGGGAAGGGAAACGTTATCCGTTTTCTTTCGATAACCATTCTCTCGTTTCTAGCCGTGAACCTGCCATTCATCGTTATGAATCCCTATGCATGGCTTATATCTGTAATTTCCATCGGGAACCAGAACATCATAGGCGTAAGTACAGGGCCGTCGATACTCGCTTTCGCCGGCTTCGTCAACATCCCGCCGTCTTATTTCACTGCCCTGCTTGCAGTAATAGCTATATTCCTCCTGTACGTTTACATCAAATATTATGATGCCTTCAGGTATGCATTCTTCGCATTTCCTGTCTTAATAATGCTTGTGAACTACCGCCTGATGATAAGCTACATGATGTACTGGCCGTATCTTGTTATACTTTCGCTTCCCGATATCGGCAGAATGAAGATCACGATTAAGCCCTTAAAAATTAACAAAAAGGCATTTGCTGTCCTTTCTGTCGTTATAATAGCCATATCCGCTTCATTCGCCGTAACATCCTCCGAAGCACCCGGGCATCTCGAAATCGAAAAAGTTTACGGATTTTCAGATAAGATCTCGGTACCGGGAATCATATCATCGATGAATATATCGATCTATTACGATCCTCCATACGGCGGAAACTCCTCGATTCCTGTGAACTTCAGGATATTCCTTTCCGAAGGCTTAAAGAATTTCGATTCCAATTCGCTGCTGTGGCATACCGATACATACATCGAGACGGGATGGAATAATATTACGATATACCCGGACGGCTATTTTGATATGCTTCCGGCCAATGTTTCCTTCAGGATCGAGGCTTATTATTCATCACTTTCAGGCTTCCTGAATTGCAATGCGGTCTGGGGTATGCCTGTTTACCCCATGGAAAATCCTGAAATGATGTATCCGTCATACATCACTTCATCGCCATTTCCTGGCTGGTCGTTCACTTCACATGACGGAAACTTTTCCTATATTCCGGATGGGATTATACTTAATTCAGGGGGATATGCGAACCTTACGACGGATATCAACATATCAGAACTTAAGCAGGGAAATTACAGGCTCCTTATGAATGTAAGCGGAACAGGGAATTATGGTTATTATGTAGCTTTCGGCAACCAGAAGTACATCGTCACTCCTGAGAAAATAACAACACCTGCAGGAATATTCGGAGAAGGAAGCATGACATCAGTCAATTTTTCAGAAATAGGGGGAATTGCAGAAGAATACGGATGGAATATGAATGACGTTTCATTTGGATTTTTCTCAGGTGCCTCTTCGCATGAAATTATACGGGATACAGAACTTATTTCATGACGGCTACTTAAAAAGCTAAAAGTGAGGATGCAATGGTGGTGAAAAATGAATGTAAACGATTATCCTGAGGTTCGATCGGAAGATGGAGAGATAATAACGAGGATTGAGTTGATAGGATTCTCCACGGTGCTTCTTCTCGTCTCCTACTATCTGTGGACCGTCTTCGGATACCTCTACATCACAATCGATATTCTCCAGTGGGGATTCACGATCTTCGCTTTCCTTTTAATCATGAAGGCGCTTTACCTGAACAGGATAACGTTTGAGAGGCGCACGGAGATCATTATAGCCTTTCTTTCGATCGTTTCGGCTGCATTACTCATATATAAATATGGAATTCTGAACCTTTCACTTATGCCGGCATATGTCATTCTTATCGTTACTGTTGCATCCATTGCTTACCATCAGAAAGGAAAACCAGCCAGTTACCTGTACAGAAAAGTACTGCCCGCGGGAATGGTATTTTCTCTCTTCGGAATTTCTATATTCCTTTCAGCGTCTTTCATATATCCCGTGATAATACTTTTCTTCTTGATACTCTTCATCGCTTTTAACAGAAACCGTGTTTTAGCTTCAATTTCCATTATCATTATACCCATCGTATTTGCAATATCAATTGAACACATGTTTCCGTTCCTTGGCACCGACGAGCTTACTCTCGATCTCTATGCGGCAAAGGCCTTCCTTTCAGGGCAGAACCCGTATATTGCATCCGTAATGGCGAACGCATTCCATTATTACAATTTCCCGCTTTCAATGACAACTCCCTATTCTACAGGCGGTTATGTGGAAACATTTTCCTATCCATTCCTGATCGCTATCATATTCTTTCCGGCTGCGGCTTTTGGATTCGATCCTGGCTATGAAATAATATTCTTCACTGGCCTGCTGCTTCTCTTAATTTTCCTGCACTACAGGAAACAGGGTTTTGAAAAATTTGTACCCGTTGCCATAGCCACGGTGATTGTTGACATAAACATATTTACATTCGCAGATGGATCCGTCCCGGATGCCATTTGGGTATTCTTTCTCATGATCTCCATATTTTTCATCGATAAGCCATATAAATCGGCAATTTTCTATGGCCTTTCCATATCGGTAAAGCAGATACCCATGATACTCTTCCCGTTCCTGATATATTATTTCTACAAAACTAAGGGAATTAAGTATTCGCTGGCCTTTATCGCTGTATCAGCCGGGGTTTTCCTGATCGTAAATTCCTATTTCCTCGTAACATCGCCGGTAGCATTCATTAACGCAATTTTATCCCCGGAAACCTCAAGCCTGCTGGGAGTGGGGCAGGGCATAAGCATACTGACATTTGCCGGATTCTATAACATCTCTACTAAGTATTATACGATTATGATGGTCTTCTTTCTCCTTGTCCTTTTCTACGTTTACGTCGCATACTTTGAAAAGGCGAAGTACCTGTTCGTTGTCTTTCCGATCCTGATCTTCTTTTTCAATTACAGGTTTCTCTTCAACTACATCGTGTTCTGGCCCCTGATCGCAGTCTTCAT
>JAVRLU010000070.1:0-5084 GCA_031961165.1 Thermoplasmataceae archaeon | reverse complement strand
GATAATAAGAATTCAACGATCGGTATTTTGGTTTATTCAATGATCAGATCAATCAATAAAAAATTATAAACAGGATTTTTCACTTGGAAAAACCGTTCAGGACAAAAATTTCAGTATATCTTTGACCTGCTGGCCTTTTTCTATTCCCTTGTTCCTTGCTGCTGTTGTAACTTCAGAAACTTTTGCATTGAGAAAATCTTCCAGCGTCTTGATACCCGTAACCCGAACAGCGCTGTCTCCAAGCTTCTCTGCGGCTTCTATATTCAGGTAACCGCACATAGCGTAACCGGATTTTCCCTTTAGGATTAACAGCGGCGCATTTCCCAAAACCGTCCGTATAAACTGAAATGTCTTTCCTTCAACCTGGACGTCGTCTATTTCTATCATAGGCCCTTATATCTATATGGTTTATAATAGCTTTCTAGGATTTTCGATTCCTGGATAACATACGGAAATGATAAATGTCTGTTTAACAAAGAAGGTGTGATAAATCCTGTGGTCGGAATAAAGAGTTATTTTTGATCATATAAAGCATGGCAATCATCGCATATCTCAATGCCTTGAAGAGAAAGTATGGTAAATATGTGCTGTTCTATTATGGATTCCATGGCACACATCAGGCAGGGTGAAGAAATTTCTAAAGAAGACCGGAGATCAATAAAGCCATTGAGATTCAGTAAATGCTTTCCTGAACTGAATCCAGCAGATAAATGCTGGAATCAGGGCAAGGGAGATCCTGTGGGATCTTCAGTCCTTGATGGTTTCAAAAAATGAGGAGGGGGTATCGAAATACTACCGAATCAAGAGGTTTAACCTGAACATACTCAGTTACCATGTCCGTAACCATAATATCCGCACTGATGGCACATTAATATCCTCGTGGATGGATTCGGTTATTTCCACCTACGTGCGTAATTCTTCCAATCTTAATATATTATATATTGATATTGTGAAATATATTTATTATTTTGATAAAATTAATATGACTATATATATTGCAAAAATGAAAAAATGTCAAGCGATCCTTATGAAAGTACAGATAGCAAGATACTAAGCTTCTTCCACTGGAAGGGTCTTGTAGCAACAGGAATAGGGTTTTTCATGGATGGCTATGATCTATCGTCCATCGGCTTAGTTTTGCCTCTCGTGCTGGTATCATTCGGAATAAAAAGCATTACTGGTCTAGAATCCTCTCTTTTTGCCGGATCTGCACTGATAGTTTTGGGCGGAGGGAGTGAAAATTGATACTCATAACAAATGATGATGGTGTATTCAGTACTGGCATAAGATCAATCTGGAGATCCCTCTTGGAAGCGGGTATGGAAATTGCAGTCGTTGCCCCATCGCGTGAAAGGAGTGGATCTGGAATGGCAATAACACTTTCAGGTCCCATCGAATTTAAAAAGATCAGCATTGATGGATACAAGGCATATTCGGTTGATGGTACACCAGCTGACTGTGTAATGCTTGCCCTGGACTCACTGTTTAGGAATAAGATAGGCATGGTTGTTAGTGGCATCAATGCCGGTGTGAATGCTGGTTTCGGTATAATATTCAATAGTGGAACCATTTCAGCGGCCATGATGGGGGCCATGAACGGTATTCCATCTTTCGCCTTCTCACAGCAAGTAGATTCCAGGAACCACACTGATCCTTCTGTATACGAGAGAGGCGCTGCTATCGCAAAACGCATGATTTCTGAGTTTCTTGGTTCAGGTAGACGGGTTGCTGAGGTGATCAATGTGAATTTCCCCGAAAATGTTACGTCTAGCACCGGCACAGTTGAGGTCCCCTTCTCAGAAAAACCGCTATACTATAGAAATGTTATCCTTGATCACCAAACAGAGAACGGAGGGGTTTTCAGGATTGAGACTGCCCAGAGAAAGCCACACCCATCGGGCGTATCTGATGACATATCTGCTCTTCTGGGTGCTGGGCTCATATCCGTCACAAGAATCAAGATGAATAAATACCTTTTCAGGGATAATGATCTTGGATTCCTGCAAACCGAAGACACCTCACACCAGGGAAACTAAGTAATGAAACATATGGCACCCGATGGATAATGCATCTTGACGGCAATGGCGATTCAGGTGGCAGAATCGTGTTCATGGCTAAGGAGGGCATCACTGGGATAGCCATGAATACCAGTGTGATGCCGTCTGGGAACACTGGTCTCATAACCCGGTTCCTGCAGGGGACGATGGATGATGATGCCATATGAATCGCTTAAAGCGAGAAAATTATATATAGGCGTTTTAACTTTCTTTGCGGGGGTGAAACTCAGTTATGGTCTTCAAAAAAATGGATTATGACGACGATGATGACTTTGACGATGAAGATGATGAAGATGATGAAGATTTTTAAAAAAGCTTATATTTTTAAACATTTTGATATTCGCCTACGATACTTTGCACTGTTCTGCTGGGCTGTTATTCCTGTTGATAATGCCTAGATCCGCCTCTGAAAGTTATAACTTTAGGGGGGATCTTAAATTTCATAACATCTATACGGATATTCTTATTACGTTACCATAAGATTTAAGGAACGCTTAAGATCGTGCCATTTTATGACCTGTTTCCAAGTTATTTCAACGATCGCATACCTACCTTCATTTTCTCTCCAAAGAGAAAGTAAAATCTTAGTTTAGAATTATTAATGACCGTCAGGGTATTGAAACAGCACAATATTGGAACATAGCATAAAAATCTGAAACAGAAAGTCCATTTAAATGGCCTGAGTCAAAAAGAATCGAAAACATAGGAGAACATACTTGTTTACTTAAGCCGTATCTCGAACGGTTAGGTTCCGTGATTCAGGGTTAAAAATTAAGATCCTGTCTGACAAAATAAGAATATATACATGTTCTATCAATAAAATCTTGATAAAAACTACCTGAAGCCTGGAATAAAAGTTACGGTTACTCGTGATCAATATCTCCCATCATATTCAGGGCAGAATTATAATGCTTCAGAAAATCAAGCCCTTTTTCAGTAACAAAATAGTTCGACGTCCTTCCGGACATCTTATTACCTAGAAGTTCCATTTTCTGCAGTTCGTTCAGTATCTTGTTTGCATTCTTAAAATTTAAGTTGCATTTATAGACGATCCTTGTTTTGTTCACCACTTCCTGATATGAAACGAAGTAAAGTATATCCCTTATTATTCTGTACTTATCTCTTTTCATCATAATACATTTAATAGAGAAGAGTATAATACCATTATGAAACTATTTTCATTTGTACCATATTTTAATGACAGATCTTTTTTAACACTAATAAATAGAATTTTTCATTGCTTCAAGGCGTCTTTATTCCAATTCAATAATATTACCTGATTCTAAGGCCCGTATCTTCGGCCTAAATGATCAGCCATCTGGTTTATCCTTACCGTACCCTAAAATGGGATATAATAACTGTTCCACCATTGGAAATCATGGAAACAAATGACAATGTTCACGATGCATATGCGGGTACTTTGGCCTCCTCGCTATATCCGTAAACATATTGCATTCGATTCAAGCGTATAATAGAAAATACCGCTCGATATCCGCAAGAATACACTATATTTAAAGCATGAATACGTTTTTCCTGTTTAATTTTAAAATGTGATTTTGTGTATGGCATACATAATCGAACGGACATAATCGGAAGCATGCCTAAGAATGTAATGATGCTAACAATGTGCGACAGATGTCGGATATTCCGACAAATTTGACTATTTTAAAAAGACAATAAGATTATATACTGTATGGTTTTATATTAATTATGATTGGACCCCGCCGCGATAAATACTCTATAATATTTGAGATTCTGGAGGCCGCAAGGAATGATCTGCCGATAACGAGGATAATGTATTCCACAAATCTGAATTATAAACAGATAAAAAAATACCTGGATCTGTGCCTTGAAGCGGATTTTATAAGAAAGACCAGGGGAACATATTTCATCACAGAAAGAGGTTCTGAAGTCCTTCCAATCCTTGAAACTATTACGGAAAAAAGAAAAAAAATTGAAAAGATAAGACAGGAATGCAGTATCATGCGTGAAAAAATGGAAAGTTATATTAAGATTGAAGAAAAAGAGAATGAAATTTTTGAATCCTTATAAGGCGAACTTAAAATTGCAGCTAATAAAATACACGGTAATTTCGTTTTTTAGTTTTCTGTTACACTGAGCCATCGTCTTAACTAAATATATTGCTGCTAAGGAATCGCGCTGAATCAGAGATTCCTTCAGTTTAAATAAGCGAATCCCCTGATCTGGAATTTTCCGGAAATGCCTTTTACGATAGTTATATTCTCTCTTCCCTTATCGATTGATCTGTATACATCCGGATCGATTGCAATCTTTAGTCCCCCACCTTCAAAAAATAGGTATTCTGGATGGCTGAATTCATCCCTGATCGAAACATCCGTATCCTTTATTATCTGGCACATTCCGTCCTGGCATGGCCCCTGCTCAAGTACAGGGGATATAACCAGGTATTTTCCGGAGATCGTTTTGCTGATCTTTTCGTCTATGGAAATGGTACCTTTTCCAACAGGAATAACTATTTTCATTTCTTATGGAATTTCTCGTCATACATCTTTATAGATGCTTCTATATCTTTTATAGCCGCTTCCTTCCCTTCCCAGCCTTCGACTTTTGTCTCCTTGTGCTCAAGTAATTTATACGTTGAGAAGAAATTCGCTATTTCGTCTAAAGTGTGCTGGTTTATGTCCTTAATGTCCTTAATGTAATTAACATTCGGATCGTTCTCACATACCGTGAGTATCTTGTTGTCCCTGTCCCCCTGATCGGTCATTTTCATCATTCCGACAACGCGCGCCTTGATGATAGTACCGGGGAAAGTGCTCTCGGATACCAATACCATGGCATCAATCGGGTCTCCATCATAATACAGTGTCCTGGGAATAAGGCCGTAATTAACTGGATAAACAACAGATGAGTACAGTATTCTGTCTAACAGGATACCGGGGAACTCCTTCGCTATCTCATATTTTACCTTGCTTCCCTTTGGAATCTCCACAATTACGTAAACCTCCTCAGGAGGATTTGGACCAGAAGGCACCGAGTGCCAGT
>JAVRLU010000069.1:0-5227 GCA_031961165.1 Thermoplasmataceae archaeon | reverse complement strand
AATATTGTCGGTGTTGCATTCTGGGATATACCGTGGTTTGGCCTTATAAAACTAAACATACTTGGTCTTTATGGCCAGTGGCCCTATTCCAACGAAGTGGCAAAAAATTCCTATGATTACCTTTTCACAGCTATTGTAGTTATACTTGCTTTAGTATTCATTCCGTACGGGAAGATAATAGAATATTCCAGAAAAGACAGGGGGAAGAAAAAATAGCCATATCCTAACTTCCATCAATAATATTAAAATAAAACTATGGAAATCAAAATCGTTTGAAGGGCCATAAAAACTCGCAAATACAAACTGATTTCTTATGTACCGTTTTGTTGAATCTTTAATAATATTTCCCATAATTGGATACGCTGTAAGAAATTTTGTTCCATTCCAGCGATCGTGTATTCATTTTCATTTTAATGGGGCATCCACTTCTACTCGCTAACTATCTAAAATATATTCTTATGGATTATTGCATTCAAAAATGAAATTTTAACAGCTCGATTAGGGAGGGACTTTGCTGATTCAAGATTCTTATTGAGAGGAAATGAACTTAAAATTCTGGATGTTAATTCCTGAATTTTTATATTGTTTTATGGAAAAATATTCAGTTTGGTTAAGTCGGATATGTAGCTAAAATACAAAATTACTGAACATAATACAGTATTAAAAATTCTCTATTATTTAATATTAACTTCGGATGTATTAAGTGCTCTTAAAGGGCAAGACGAGGTAAAAAAATGAATCGAAAACTAATATTAGTAATGGTTGCAGTTGTTGCAACTGTCCTTCCAGCTGTGGCAGTTGCAGACGTACTGGTCGTTGGATACAGCGGCGGTACAGGTGTACAGGCATCACCATTGTTCTACATACAGCCGGGAAGCAACTATATGGCAGCAAATCAGACAACAGGCTTTGGATGGCATGCAAGATCTTCCAGCGAGAGCGAGGTAATAGGGAACATAACACTGGGAGTTATGACTAACGAGACCATATTTGAGATTAACGTACTGGACATAAACTTCACAAGTTCGCATCCTGGCACCTTCAACATTACGGTAAATGTACCAAGTGCAAAATCTGATGCCGCTACCGGTACCAGCGCATTCCCTTTTGGTTCGACTATATACTTCTCAACAGCTCCGTTTATGTTCTCCGGCACATCAATAACAACAAGCTCAACAGGTGATCTTCAGTATGCGGACCTTGCAACGCCCGGATCAACGCCGATTACATTTACCGGTGTGTCCAGTTCAACTACCATATACGTAGCTTTTGAAGTTGGATCCGCTACGATAGGATCTGGAGCAGGAGCCCCATCGTTCAGTTTGACCATGACCGAATTTGTTGATTAAAACCATTATTCCATTTTTTTATTAATTTTGTATAGATTATTTCGATAATTTTAACGTTTATGTCCGCTCATACTTTTATGCTAATTAATATACACTCTTTATTCAATATAATTCCGGGTATCCTTTCGATTTACTATTCTTCAGATGGTCTGATATGGGGTCATAAATTAATGTCGCTGTTCTAAAAAATTTTTTTGCAACTGCAAGATTTTGCAATGTTTAGCTTCTTTACGATCGTCATGTGTTCTTTATAGTGTGCGTTTGATGGTTTGGCTATGGATTATATCGGACTTTTGGATCCTATGATGCTCTTGCAACAGTATTATTAATACGTAATTATATAATCTATCGTAATATTTATATCCCCAATCGATATGGTATAACGTGGGAAGTTCTATTTCAAGAGATAAAATGGCTCTGCTAACGGTTGCAGTGATCATGGCCTTATTTATAGCTACAGCTCTTCCTGCCCACGGGGAAGTAGCTGTTTATACCCAGGTTTATGGAACCGGTGTTCAGATTTCACCTATGGCTGAAATAAATTTGACCAGAAACGCATCGGAGTATAAAGGTGCCACAATAACATGGACTCCACAGAATGTTACACTGGATGGTAATTACTATAATCTTACAGGCATCGTAAGGGTTCACGTTAACTGGGACTTCAATTTTACGGATTATTATATTTTGAATGTTATAAGCATTACAAATTCCGGCAACAGATCAGGTTCTTTCTATATAACACTTCTGCACTATGCCAAACAGGCTAATGTATACCTCAACAACAGTACTGTATCAGCACTATCTGCATATATTAAACTTGGCTATCAGTCCAGGTCCAGTTTGGGGACTCCTATCCTTAATAATACCAGGAATGGACCGTTTAATCTTTACCCTGTTAATGAACCATACTATATTGGTTTCAACTATACCAGGCCACTGGATACCGTAAATTCTGTTGGACAGTACCTGAACTTTACCTTCAGCTTTGTCTACGAGGACTAAAATATATGAATTCGTATAGTTTAAATCGATCCCGTGCTTTGTGTTTTAAACAAGGTGTATGCTATTGCTGTATAATCTGAAGCTTCTTTACGAATTCATACCTGAATTCCTGATTTCAGGAATAATCGCTGGAGTTATTTTTGATGCACTTACAAGTGAGAAGGTTATTACAGCAATTCGATTCAAAAGGGGAGAAGTAAAAAACTCGAATCGATCCTTTTTATTCTCTGATGACAAGGACGGGAAGAAAAAATTTAATGATCAGAATACGTCAAAATTCTATCCAATGCTTTACGATGAAAATAAAAGAACAATAGGCGTTGCAATGGTAACTGCGACCAGCTGGATTCTTATAGTCTTTGCTTTGATAGGAAATGGCCGATCTGCAATATTCCTTCCAAGATTTTCATCTATTTTAAATTTTTACGTATATTCTGCGCTTCTAATCCTTTTTACGATTTCAATAGTATCTGCTTTTTCATGGGTTGTAGCAATAAGTAAGGTAAGAAAGATCATAGGAACAGCATCTGCAATCATTATAACTGTTATTTTCTTTGATCTTCCCGTTATGTCGTGGTTTATGGATATTTATCCATCAAAAATACTAATTTACATATTCATATATTTCGCTGCTCTTTTCCTGGTACTTTTAACATATATTTACTGGTGGAAATTTAAGCCTAAAACCTCGATAGCTTTCTCATACTACGCATCAATCACTACCTATTTTTTTATATTCGCACTGATGGTTCTGAAGGTAGTGGAGATACATTTCCATCTGCTTCTTTAATAATTCATTAACTTATGCATATAGAAAAATGTTAAAAATTATATTGATGGAAACAGAATCTTTTCGTAAATTACTTCTTCATCATTATATAACTTTGATCCGGTATACCGCGCTTTGTCAAATCCTGCGGTTTTCAAGCCCTCCAAACAATATGGTATCGGTGTTCCGGTACCGTTATTTCTATATAACTTTATGATCATTACACTTATATGAAAATAGTTCAGGTGACATTTATGTGAACATTTCCGTACCATCTATTTTTTCCATGCCCAACGATCTCTTTGCCCTTTCCTTCTGAACCATCTTCATCCTGTTTACGTAATCCTCTATATTCCTAACCATTGTTTGTTGAGTTTAAAGTCGGAGTTTACTCGACCATCCTTCTATTCACCCTTGTTTCAGGGTATTATGTCGAGACGAAGGGCAATCAGTCTAATTAACGGCCTCACAGGCCAAGAAACGATCGACTGTCTCTCCCTTTCGCATTGTCATCGTCATGACAATGCGGCCAAAAGAACTTTTTTATTGATATCTACCTAACATCATCTCAGGTTCAGGAGCTCATAGCTATTAAAAACGAGACCGTCAAATTCCTGAACTCTTTAGATTCCGAACCGGTGAAGCCAGAGGATTTAGAATCGCTAAAATCCGATTTAGAACGCGAAAAAAGATCGTTTAGAGGAGGAACTGGAGGAAATGAGAAACAACGTGGAGGCATTGGAGATCAAGAACCCTAAGTCTAATCTCGTGAAAATCCATGAAATTTTAGAACAGGGCATAGCATGGGCAAATTCTCGTGCCGGCTATCGTATAGGCCCTGATCAAGTCAATGCCGTGATCAGTACGCTAATTTCAGAATACCTGGAGAAACCTAAAACGCTGATCGATTCTTTTTACACTCAGCCATATAATCTGAAATTAGGTGCCAAGGAGGAAAAGAGAAAGAAACAGGATAATCCTCGTCTCGCCGATAAATCCAAAAACGAAAAACCTGAAAGCATGGATAATGATACTAGATTTTCGCTTTTGAAAACTATTAACGATTCGATCGAAGAAGATCATGAGAAAAGATGTTGATTTAAAAGTAAAAAAAGGGAATACGAATCACAAGGATTCGAATATGTAAATGGGTATAGAAAAACGGACGGGACATGGGATCTGGCATTTTGTCGTAAGCATGAATCTGATCTTATTTCTCGAAACGCAAAAATTCCTAAATAGAATATTCTTAATTCTGTTAGGACTATTTATAATGGCAATTAAATATAATTAACGCATAACGTTAGTTGATTTCTTTTGTTCTATAGAACATCTTTACAACAATCCACGTAATTACTGCTAGTAGTGATGTGAATATTATGAGTGAATGTATTGCAATACTTAAAGAAAGATAAGAGAACGCTAAGATTGCTAAAGCAATTCCTGAGACTCTAGCAATTAATAAGATGTACTCCCTCATTATAATATAATAATTCTGATTTCTTTTTGGAGCAACATCAGTATCGATAATGTCCATAGCCGCAGTAGAATACGTTATGCCCATCACCGTACTTGAAATACCATATATCACACCAAAAAGCATTAGTTCGGGAAGATTGTAATAAATGATAACTAGAAAAGATGCGGCAACATTTAGGATGTTTACCCATCCTGACAGGTTTACAATTTTACTGTGCAAAAATCTCCTAATATAGAAAGAAGATAGAGCTTGTGAAATCCCAACCACGATCCAGAAGACGCTAACACCAAATGCAGAGCCTGATACGACATAAATAAATACCGTAAGTATGGTGACCCTGATCACACTTGCCATAGTCCAGAACAGATCTGCAAATGCCACATAAGGATAATTTTTGTTTCTGAAAGTTACACCAAAAGATTCGAATAGTTTTAGTTTAACGCTTGAAAATGTGCCTGCCAACTTAAACGAATGAATAAACTCATATGTCAGAACAACTAATAAAATAACATATATAATTACGTAGCCGACTTTACCTTTGAGTATGATTATAATCGCTCCAAATGTCAATGGGGCTAAAATACCAACAACATTGGATAACAAGCTTCTCCAGGAATTAAAAAG
>JAVRLU010000068.1:0-5263 GCA_031961165.1 Thermoplasmataceae archaeon | reverse complement strand
GTTTAGAGCCGTTATCAATCCTGACTATGAAATTTCTAAAAGCTACGGTAATCCAGCTATATCGAAAGCACATAAATGTGAAATCTGCGATCTATATTTACGGGCTGTTCCTATTTATAAAAGATTTTGCAATGGCAAACTGCCATGCAAGATGAATGATAAAAATTTATTCAGTTTATGATTTTCATTTTCTTTCCGAGATCTTCGAAAGCGGCTATGGCGAAATCCAGATCCTCTTTGGTATGGACTGCAGATGGCATTAATCTTATCCTTGCGGTCCCCTTCGGAACTGTTGGATAAACTATTGGTGAAGCAAATACGCTCTTTTCCTCGTAAAGTCTTGTGCTGAGCTCCACAGTCTTCTTTTCATCCCCAATTATGACAGGGGTTATCGGAGTCTTGCTCGATCCGGTATTGTATCCAATTGAGCTCAGGGATTTCTTAAGGTAATCTGCATTAGACCACAGCTTCTTTATGAGAGAATCGTCGCGTTCCATTATTTCTATTGCTTTCAGGACTGCAGCTGCATCTCCAGGGTTGAGTGCACTGCTGAACAGGAACGGCCTTGCCTTCTGCTTCAGAAGATCAATCAGGTCAGCGGATCCTGCAACAAATCCACCCATCGATCCAAGAGCCTTTGAAAATGTTCCCATTTCTATGTCAACCTTGTCTTCGAGATGGAAGTAGTTCACGATTCCCCTTCCATGATCCCCGAGGACACCCTCACCATGTGCATCATCAACATAGATCATCATGTCATATTTATGGGATATTTCCGATAGTTCAGGAAGCGGCGCTATATCCCCGTCCATGCTGAAAACGCCGTCGGTAATGACCAGGGCCTTCTTGCCGAGGCTCCTGTTTTCCTTTGCCTGCTTTTCAAGATCCTGTGCAGAAAGATGTTTATAGACTATCCTTTTCGCCGGGCTGAGTCTTGTCCCGTCTATTATGCTGGCATGATTCAGCTCTTCGCTGAATATAACATCGTCCTTTCCGACAAGGGCCGGAATCGTGCCAAGGTTGGCAAGAAGCCCGCCCTGATACACAAGTGCAGCTTCCATATGCTTGAAGGAAGCTATCTTCTTTTCCAGTTTAACGTGAATCGAATCTGTTCCTGCAATTGATCTTACTGCGCCGGCTCCAACACCGTATTCATTTATGGCATCTATCGCAGCTTTTTTTGTTTCAGGGTTATCGGCAAATCCTAGATAGTTGTTTGAACACATGTTCAGTACTTTCTTCCCGTTTATCTTTACCCATGATCCCTGGGCGCTCTCTATGGTCCTTATCGGTACATACCTCCCCTCTGCCTTAAGGCTGGACAGCTCCTCCTCTACCCAATTGTACTTCTGCATCTTTATCGTTGTAGAATTGGTAGACGGTATAATAATATTTTCAGGAAGAGGGAAATCACCTTAAAAATAAAGGTTCTCAAATGATATGATTTTTAAAGTGTTTCGTATAATATTTCCGGATTTAAGAAATTTATATTTTTATTTTATCATATTAGGATAAAAAGCTTATTCATCGCGAATATCCGTGTAAGAAATATTTTATATTTAAATATAAGAATTTTACAATTTGTTATACAAACATTCATATCCGGATTTGGAATAACGGGTGTAATAGGAATCTCAGCCATAAGGCAGATGATCTATTCAACACGCTAAAAACAGGAATGGTGGAATTATGGAAGAAGAAATGATGCTTATACCGGAGGAAGAATACCAGAAGTCAGGAGTGCATATAGGTACGCAGGTTAAGTCCAATGATATGAAGAATTACATTTTCAAGATAAGGAATGACGGCCTTTACATACTGGATGTCAAGAAAACCAACAGCAAGCTCATCGTAGCTGGAAAAATGCTTGCAAGGTACGAACCCAAGGATATACTTGTGGTTGCCCAGAGACAGTATGCATTCAGGCCAGTTTCCAAATTTGCTGAAGTAATAGGATCGATCGCAATAACCGGCAGATTTAATCCCGGAACACTTACAAATCCGGACCTTAAATATTACAAGGAAGTCAAGGCGATTGTGGTAACTGATCCACTGGCAGATGTACAGGCCATGAAGGAGGCTGTAAAGATAGGCATACCCATAATAGCTCTCTGTGATGCGAATAACAAGACAGATTTTGTCGATCTTATCATACCCACAAACAATAAGGGAAGGCGTTCGCTTGCAGTTATATACTGGCTGCTTGCCCGGGAAATAATGAAGAATAAGAGCAAGATAACAAGCTATGATGACTTCAAATATACGATAGATGATTTCGAAGCTCAGATCTGAATATTTTTAATCCTTTCTATCGATACATATTTTATTTTTTCATCAATAACGGAGGCGAATACCATCTTCTTTCTGACGCTTGAGGCGACCCTGACAGCCCTGCTTATGATGTTCCAGTATTCTTTTTCGATCATAACATGGACCAGGAGATCGGCGTGGCTTTCAATATTCGACAAATATACCCTGAAATGTGATCCATACTTGAATCCTGTCTTTACAATGCAGCCCCTGCTGATAAGATCGCGGTAAACGGTATCCACAGGCCCGGAATAGCTATCGCCCAATAACAGGCGCGCCTCGTAATCAGTAAGAAGCTTGAGGCCGTTGAACTGCGTCCCGATCCAGCTGGCTAGAGTTCTCCTGGAAAAGAAACGATCGCCGGCCCTTATTATATCCTCATTTTCACCGGTGAATACGTTCGTGCCTGAAATTTCAATGCCGTTTACCGTGTATACCGTTGGATCACCCTCCTCATCCACGGTGAAGTAGAATGATCCGCTGTTTTCGATAAAATCGTTAAAGGATACAACCTGGTTCTCCTTTATGGCTATCATTCTCCGGGTATTTTCGTTTCCCTTCCTGAAATAAAGGCTGTCTCCATCGATAAAAACGGTGTACCCGCTGTTCTTTAAATATTCATAGGCAGAATAAGCCTCAAAGGATATTCTTGAGAACATGGCGGAAAGAAAATCCCCCTCATCGATACCGATCTCTATCTTTCCCTTAAAGAACAGGTATAGGCATTCTGCAGTGTTCAGTGTGAATGTATTTTCCCTGAATTTCCCTATTTTGTACTTCCCGATTATATAATTGTGTGAACGCCCGTTTGAGATCCTGAAGCTGATTCCATCGCATGTGCCTTCATTCATTTAACTTGTTCACCGGCAGCTTTGAGGCTAACCTTTCAATAATGCTATCCATCATTTCATTTATGCCCTGCCCATCCTTGCATGAAACAAGAAAATACTCAATTCCAAATTCCGATTTCAGGGCTTCCATATCATCTATCCATACTGCAGCCTCATACTTGAGATCAAGCTTATTTGCAGCAATGAATATCGGGCCTCTTCTTTCCGGAATAATGTCTGAAAGTATGTTTTTCACAAAATTATAGCTTTTTTCTTCTGTTATATCAAGAACAAGAAGAATGGCGGTGGAACTCTGCACCTGCTTTTCATAATTTCCATTCGTTTCCTGAAAGAGGACATCTATAATGAGTTTCTTCCCGTTAAATTCTTTTGTAATCGTCCTCTTTAAGAGCGGTTTTGTGGGTGTAACTGAAAAATCCCCGTAAGTCAGCGCAGATATTAGTGACGATTTCCCTGAACCTTTTGAACCAGCTATAAGGAATTTCCATGTTAATCTTTGGAATGCCATTGCCCGTTTTATCTAATTCATTTAATTATACTTTTCCATGGATCGGCGCGTGAAAAGATGCCATGTGCTATGAATACCAAGCACTGCTTGTCACTATAATTTTATATATCCATTATTTATATTATTATATGGACTACAGATTTTCGAAGATTTTTGATTATATGAAGCCGTCAGAAATAAGATCTCTGCTAAAGTATACGTCAAATCCCGAACTGATATCATTCGGAGGCGGAATGCCAAACCCTGAATCTTTCCCTATTTCAGAGCTTAAGGAAATTCTGGACGACATAATGGATAAATCTGGAAAATATGCACTTCAGTACGGCAGCACTGAGGGTCTTGATGCATTACGCGATGAGCTTTCAAAATATGTGAAGAAAACCGAAAATATAGATGCCAGGAAAGAAGAGATCATAATAACAACTGGATCGCAGCAGGCCCTGTATGCAATGGGAAAAATATTCGTGAATCCGGGGGAAACCGTAATCACGGAGGGACCTACGTACGTCGGGGCTATATCTGCTTTCAATGCAAATATGGCGAACATGATACCAATAGATATGGACGAAAACGGCATGATCATTGAGAAGCTGGAGGAAAAGATCTGTGAACTTGACAAGCAGAATATAAAACCAAAATTCATTTACGTGATCCCAACTTTCCAGAATCCGGCAGGAGTAACAATGACGCTTGACCGCAGGAAGCATCTTCTTGAAATCTCTGAAAAATATGACATACCGATAATAGAGGATAACCCGTACGGACAGCTCAGATACAACGGCGAGCCTGTACCTAGCATAAAGAGTATGGATAAGAACGGAAACGTGATTTACCTTGGTACATTTTCAAAGGTTATGTCGCCTGGATTGCGCATGGGCTATATAATCGGACCCACAAAGGTGATAGAGAAGGTAAATCTTCTAAAGCAGGCACTTGACCTTGCATCAGATTCGTTATCAGAATACATAGCGCTTGAATACCTGAAAAGAGGTTCTATTTACAGGCAGATTCCAAAAACGGTTACGCTTTACAGGAGGAAGAGGGACGTAATGCTGAACGCACTCAAGGAGTACTTCCCCGAGGGCACAAAGTGGACACATCCAAATGGCGGAATGTTTCTCTGGGTAACACTTGATGATAGGATAAATACAACGAAGATGCTTGATAAGGCATTGCAGGCAAAAGTCGCATACGTAAGCGGATCTGCATTCTACCCGCACGGAGAAAAGAAGAACAGCATGAGGCTGAATTTCACATACTCCGATGATGATAAAATAGTAGAGGGCATCAAGAGGCTCGCTTACGTAATAGATGAGGAGATGGAACTAGTAGAATGATCATTTTATAAATATTAATTTTTGAATATCCCTGTAATTTTAACTTCCACTTTTAAATCAAGGCATTTTTGAATGATCTCCCCGGATCGGCAGGCAACTAATATTAAAGATAGTTCAGAGATTATTGAATATTTAAATAAGCTTCCATTAAAACAGCACCTCGTATATTCTTTTTAATGGATACGATCATATGCCTGGCCAGGGTGTGCGCCAAATATCCTGAGGATAGCTCCCCGTTATAGGTCATGATTCACCAA
>JAVRLU010000067.1:0-5324 GCA_031961165.1 Thermoplasmataceae archaeon | reverse complement strand
ATGATTTCAGCCATATGCCGGCTATCAAGTGCAATAATGTTCTAACAGGTTAGATACGAATTTAATATACGATCTATGCTTTGTTTTATCATGACGGATGAAAAACCGTATAAGGGAAGTGTATCGGATCGGCTTGAGCGGCTGCCTTTCAGCAGTGTTCAGCGGAATTTCCTGTTCATGGTTGCGGGCGGTGAATGGGTTGAAACACTGATGCTTCTTGGAAATGGGGCTCTGCTTGCCATGGTGGCTGTAGTTCTTCACTTTTCGAAGGTAATAGCTACAGTGGCTGTCCCCACAGCGTTTTTTGCTGGTGAATTTGTAGGTAGCATAACTTTTGGAAGGCTAGCAGACAGGTTCGGAAGAAAAACTGTCTTTCTGTATAATCTATTGATATTCGCTGCTGGAATGATCATTGCGGGATTCATGTCGAATTACATAGCAATGGCCATTTTTGTATTCATCGGCGGTATCGGAGTCGGTGGCGAATTCCCGGTTGTTGACACGTTCACGACGGAAATGATGCCCGGAAAGGAGCGCGGGAAGAGGGTGGCCACGGTTTATACAATAGCGGTTACCTCCATTCTCGTATTCATGGGGCTTGCATACCTTGTCTCAATTCCAAAGCCCGGTTTCTATTCATTCAGGATACTCTTCTGGTTCATGGGTGCAGCAGCACTTGTGGTTTGGGCAATCAGAACAAGGATGAAGGAGTCTCCGAGATGGCTGGAAGTCCAGGGCCGCTATGCAGAGGCGGATAAGATAGTTACTGGATGGGAGGATCGTGTAAAGAAGGAAAAAAATATCTCAACGCTCCCTCCACCAACGGAATCTATAGAGATAAAACACGAGAAATCCAGGTATAAGGATATTTTTGCAAAGGATGTCAGGAAGATGACAATAATGATGCTCATATTCCAGTTTTTCCAATCCGGTATATTTTACGGATTCGTGTCCCTTGCACCATCATTCCTGGCGGACAAGCATGTTACTTTTGTCCACACCATACTATTCTCGCTCATAATATATTCCGGATTCATAGTCGGAAGCATTGCAAACCTGTTCATAATAGACAAGATAGAGAGAAAATGGGGAATAATACTGACCGCAATATTAGCTGGTATTTTTGGGATAATCTTTGCGATAGACACCAACATAATAGCTGTGGTGATACTGGGATTCCTGGTTGCTTTCCTGCTCTGGAATTTCTCCAATTTCTATCATGTCTACCAGGCCGAGATATTCCCAACAAGAATAAGGCCAACAGCCGCCGGAACAGTATACAGTGTTAGCAGGGTATCAACATCCATTCTTGTGCTCTTCATGACAGCACTAATACTTCCTCATGGAATACTGGCCTCATTCGGGTTTATCTGGCTCCTGATAGCGATAGTAATCGTGGATATTGGAATCTTCGGGCCAAGAACATCCAAGAAAAGGGTTGAGGACATAGCCCAGTAAAAATCTGAAAGCCTAATATTTTATTAAATATTTATTTATAAATAGAAATTACCCTATCATTTCGACCCTCATTTTTTTCTAACAGATTAGAATGTGTATTAATATTAAGCTTATCCTTGATGTAACTATGATCTCAGATGATACATTAAGGGAGGGGCTGCAGACACCTGGCTTCGCCTTAACAATTGAGGAGAAGCTTAAAATTGCAGGATTGCTGCGCGATACTGGAATAAGAAGGGCTCTCGTTTCGTATCCCTCCGCGCATGAAAGCGAATCTATCGTTACCAGAAAGATAGTGGATGGAAAATATTTTGAGAAAACATTTGCCCTCGGAAGAGCAGTGAAAGAGGATATAGATGCAATTGCCGAAACGGGGTCGAATGTTTCCCTACATTTTCCATTCGTCTATAGGGATCTGAGGGAAATCATGGAAAATATCCGTTATGCCACCAAAAAGGGCCGTGAAGTTGAAGTTTCCATCGTAGATATTGGAAAATATGAGATCCCTGAACTCATAAAAGTGGCAAAAATGGTTGAATCTGCAGGTGCCGATGTGATACAGTTCCCGGATACAACCGGAAAACTCACGCCGAAAGATACCGGAAGGATACTTTCCAGTGTTTTGAAGGAGATAAAATGTGAATCTGAAGTGCACTTCCACAATGATATGGGTCTGTCGATTGCAAATGCACTTGCCGCATTCTCAGAAAATGTCGATTATATAGATGTTACCGTAATGGGACTTGGAGAGAGGAACGGCATATCCGATCTTGCATCTGTGTATGGCGGTATAAAGGACAGCGTAAATGAGAGGCTTGATATGGAAGCCCTATCAAGGCTCTATGAATATGTGTTCACGCTAATTGCAAAAAAGATAGGGATCAATTATTTCTATGGCAGGTTACCCATAATAGGATCGTACCTCGGCACAAGCACGGCAGGTACGCATGCAGCAGCCTCTTCAGTATTCAGCACGAATGGGTTCTCCGTCAACGTTTATGCTGGAAGATCCATGATCAGGGAAATACTGCGCAGGCACTCCATTGAGATAAGCGATACTTCTCTGAATAAGCTGCTGGCAGAAATCAAAAACGCGTCTGTTGAAAGGGGCATGCCTATTCGTGAGGATGAGATAGTTAATATGGCCGGTGGTTACTAGTGAGAGTCCTCGAGGTTGGCCATATAGTTGCAGGGCCTACAGCCGGCCTTATCCTTTCGGATCTTGGCTTTGAAGTTATAAAAATAGAGAGGCCTGGCAAAGGAGATATTGCACGTTATCTTACCGGTTCCAGCTCTGGAGCCTTTCCGTATTATAACAGGGGAAAGAAGAGCATATCGCTTGACATATCAAAACCAAAGGGGAAGGAGATTTTCATGCGGTTATGCAAAAATTCTGATGTTGTCATCGACAATCTTGCAAGCGGTTCAATGGAGAGGCTTGGCCTTTCCTATGAAAATATCAGGAATATAAATCCGGGAATCATTTACCTATCAATCAAAGGGTATGCCGCCGGGCCGTACGAATCCAGAAAGTCGCTTGACTATCCAATAGAGATACACAGCGGGGCCGCCTACATGAACGGCCTTAAGGGAAGACCGATGAGATACGGTGCATCTATTGTTGATATGTCTTCAGCCATGATCGGAGTTATCCATGTTCTTATGGCCCTGAACGAGAGAGAAAAAACACGAACAGGAAAATACATAGATGTCGGGCTCTTTGAAACCTCTATTTTTATGCTTGGACAGCACATTGCAACGTACCAGCTTAACGAACGCCCGTTAAATCCAATCAATGAAGAGGGATTCGCCTGGGGCATATATGATTTCTTTGAAACATCGGATCGGGAAAAGATATTCATAGCAGTCACGACGGATGACCAATGGATGCAGTTCTGCCGGAATTTCATGCCGGATCTCTGTTCCGTTGACGATTACAGAACAAATGAAGGGCGGTTTAACAGCAGGCCCACACTTATACCGGCAATATCTAAAGTCATCTCCGGGATGACACTTTCGGAGGTCAGGAAAATTCTAGACCGCGAAAATATAAGCTACGCAGAACTTAAAAGGCCATGGGACATGATAAACGATCCGCACATGGGCCCAAAGATGCCAAATATTGTATATTCCGGAAAAAAACTAAAGGTCCCTTCATTTCCGGACACGAGACGCGGGGACGGGATAGCCCCGGAACTCGGTGCAGATACAATGGATATCCTGCTAAATGAAGGATACAGTGAAAGCGAGATCAGGGATTTAAAAAACAGTAAAATCATTTAAAATTCATTTAATTTTTGAATAAAAGGGAACTTTTTCCATAAGTTCTCTGTAATTTTAACGGGATGATAATATCCAGACAGACCGGTCGATCTGTCCTCATAAAAATACCAGATCTGATCCGGGATATATAGATCAAAAATTCGCACGGTAACTCAATAATAATGTACACACGTCAATGATCTGAAGAAACCGGCCAAAACCAGCACATCACTTTATCGCGGTTGAGAACCTATACCGGGCAGCGATACTGGAAAATTGGAATCTTTTATTATTTATTTTTATGACGAAATATTTTGTTTTATCATCTGTCTCTGAAGGATAGAGAAAAAAGAATTGTTAAATACATACAATACGTATCTTAATTATGTATTTTCTTGGGGAAATATCTATTCCAAGTTCATGCGGACTCTCAAAAGCTGCGATGATAACAGGTGAGCCAGTATATTCACTGATGGTTTATCCCCTGAGTTCGGGCATCAATTTTGTATACGGGTTCACCAGGTCGCTTGACTACGGTGATATGAGGGAAAGCCTGAGAACTGATTTTATAACGTTAAACATCAACAAGGATAAGAATGGTGAATTTTTTGCTGGAAAGAAGCAGGGCCATGGCTTAATGATCTCGATAATCGAAAATGGGGGGATTCCGCTTTTTCCGATACTGGCAGATTCCGGTGTTGAAAAGTTCCAGTTTATACTCTATTCAAAGGAGAACTGGGATAAGATAATAGCAGACATCGAGAAGAGCAACAGGATTGAAAGCAATTTCATCAAAAGGATAGATGGAGAAATCCCGTTTTTCTCGGACTTCGGGATGCCTAAGTGCCTTTTCGGGCTCACCGATATAGAATTCAGGATTCTCCGCGATGCATCTGAGAACGGTTTTTATGAGTGGCCAAGGTCCTACGATCTGAAAAATATAAAAACTTCGGTCGGCCTATCCAAGCCAACCCTGCTCTATCACATCAGGAACGGCGAAAGAAAAGTGATATCCAAGTTCATGAATTACGTCAAATAATTCGAATATACCTTTTTTAATAGATCTTACTAATATTTTTCAAATGCGTCCCCCCTTGGATCGTAGCCGGCCTCTATCATATTTTCGTATTTATCGTAAGTTATGCCCTGGGCGTGTCCCATCATACTGTTGTTTCCGTCAACTTTCTTGTACCGATTCAAGTTAAGGAGTTCTTCATAAAAAATATCAGCATCGGCGTATATCGATGCCGGATACGCAAATCTTGGATAGCTTACCGCATCCTGAATGCTATAATTCCTGTCAATGATCCTCGAAAGTATCTGCACGTTTACTTCTGGCTGTATGTCCCCGCCCATGGATCCGACCATTATGTCCTTTCTCCCTATTGCTATCGTGCTCATCAGTGTATGGAACGTTT
Source organism: Thermoplasmataceae archaeon (assembly GCA_031961165.1). Taxonomy (GTDB): domain Archaea; phylum Thermoplasmatota; class Thermoplasmata; order Thermoplasmatales; family Thermoplasmataceae; genus JAVRLS01. The sequence continues at coordinate 186 of JAVRLU010000067.1, read as the reverse complement.
TTTTAAAGGGTTTCAGATAATTATTGTCATTCTCGTTCAGTGAAAAATAAGCACCCCTGTTGTTCATATTTATACCGGTACTCCTTATGTTGTGGCCGGAACCGAATCCCATATAATTGCTCTGTATACAGCTTATCTCTATTTCGCCATCAAAAACGGAAAATGCTGTTGTATCCGAATTTCCAT
>JAVRLU010000066.1:3510-5423 GCA_031961165.1 Thermoplasmataceae archaeon | reverse complement strand
GCCCGCTCCTCGGCAACCAGGACATGAACAAGATCCTGCTTTGGAACGACATGGTAAACGCGCTTGGCATGGATTCAATAAGCACTGGAGTATTGTTCTCAGCTTTAAAGTACTATCTTGATAACGGGATGCTTGATGATCCCGCCTTAAGAGAATATTTTAAAAATGATTTTAGCGGCATTTCAAAGTTAATATACGATATTGCACATTTAAATGGATCTGGAAAATATCTTGCCTCCGGACTTGAAAGATTCGCGCTTTCAAGAAATATTGACAGGGATCAAATAGCTACGGTAAAGGAACTGGAAGTGCCTCTTCACGATCCAAGGGCCTTCAAACTGCAGGGGCTTGTTTATGCTACATCTTCGAGGGGTGCCGACCACATGCAGGGGGATATGTACCAGGTGGATGTAGGCGGTACCCACGAAGAGATAGGCATAACGATGGGTGACAGGTATTCCGTTGACAGCGATGAAAGGGTCATGTCAGTGATAAAGACGCAGGATTACAGGCAGGTTTACAATTCACTTATAATATGCTATTACGCTCAGCCATCTCCCCAGGATATTGTAAAGGCCTACGTTTACGCAACGGGATTCGATCAGGATCTGAACGGTCTCATGGATATAGGATCGAGAATAATAGACATGAAAAGAAGGATAAACGTATCCCTTGGATTGAAGCCAGAAGACGATTGGCTGCCGAAGATTGTGAGGTCTCCGATTCCAGGTGAACCACCAGAATCTGGAACCGGCGACGATGAACTAAAATCGCTCCTCAAAAGGTATTACAGGCTCCGCAAATGGTGATCGAACGATCACTCTTTGCCTCCGAATGCCTCAAGGGCCCTGAGCAGGATCTGCATATGCATCAGGGCAGGGGCCCCAGCCATGAGCACAGCCACGAACGATGCCTCTATTATCTGGTCCTTTGTGGCCCCGGCATCAAGGGCTTTCTTTGTATGGAATGTGATGCACCATTCGCAGTTACTTATCAGGGATGTGGCTATTGCAATTAACTCCTTGGTTCGAACATCGATCGATCCCTCGGAAAGAACCGACTGGTTGAAATCCATGAACGATTTCAGCATACCTGGTTTTATTTGCCCTGCGTATTCCATAGTTTCCGATACCTGTTTCATAAGATCTAGCGAATCCATATTTTATCATTCTTATAATTAGAACCCCTGATTTATGAATTTTTATATATGCAAAGATACAATACCTTAATAAGGAATCATCATGCTTTAATCTTACAAATTGCGTACGACCTTACTGTTTTTAGGTTAATTTAACGCTTATATATTATTTATAGAAATCTGTGGATACTATATTTTGTTTATATAATAGTTAAAAAGATCTCCTACGGATAGAATGGAAAATCGAGGTCGAAAAGATCAAAAAAACAATGCTAGGAGTTGAGTGCAAAGGAGTTAAGAATTCTGTCATAGCACTATAATTGCTTTTTGATAATAGGACATCTTGTTTTGTAAATTTTTCTGGTATCTTTAATAGCGATCCCTTTGCACCGGTATTCACTGCACACATCATAAAAAATTACAGAAAACACCGTGAACTGACATTTTCTTGTACATGCACGCGACTTCAGTTATTCTCACCCAATCCAGCAACTTCTAGTTTTGATCGATCCTGATAGTAATCACGTCCGTCTGTTATGGGTATTATAAAACATGTAAATTTTTCTTTTTCTCCTTAGAAAAATCAAGATTGGACAAATTATAAAAGCATTCGTTTTCTACAACACTGAAAATATCGAAAATGGAAATGGATCTCGATTTCGAATTTATTGTTATTTTACTAGACCGAATACATGGGTTGCGATACGTTGTTCTTTGACACGTAATACCATGGGTAAGGTGTCTCGTATTTAATGAAAATAGGCTTCTGTGCGAA
>JAVRLU010000066.1:0-3410 GCA_031961165.1 Thermoplasmataceae archaeon | reverse complement strand
TTGTATACCGGTACTTCATTTTGAGGTTCCGTCTCGATTTCAACGACGATAAATGATGCGAATAGTATAGTGACTACGAATATAGCGATATAAATTTTTACATGCCTGCGTATGGCTTGAAATATCCTATTCTTTAGGCTCATTTCAATATCTCATTAAGGCTAATATGCAACCTCCCTAGGGATAAACTCAGATGCGGAATATGACACTGTGTATATATTAGGGAAACTTGAAAGCCAGGATGGTATTATAGCAGTATTCCATTTTAATGTAAATGATTACATGTCGCATAGATTCGTAAGGACTCTGAGGGATTTCTAACATTAAGAGCACGATATCTTTAATGGGGCTTATTATTCCCGACAATGCCCCCAATATAAATTTTAATAATTAAAAATACTTAAATTTTTTTATTTAAACGGATCGTAGAGATTCGCATAACTCTTTTTTCAATAAATCCCATCAAAAAACGCAATGCCTCAAATGTACGAAACCAATACTTAACTCTAATAGATTTTATTCGTATTTTAAAAATAAAAATTTATTTAGTGTTCTTAAAGCTGATTCAATCTATTGTAAGCCCGCCATCAACCACGAAGTTGTGGCCCAGGACGTAGGAAGAATCGCTTGAGGCCAGGAACAGGGCTACGTTTGCTATCTCATCCGGATTGCCAAACCTGCCAAGGGTTATCCTCTGCCCGAAATATTTCTTGAAATCCTCCGAAGAAATTCCCATGTTCTTCGCAGCCCTGTCGATTATTGACGTCTCTACCCATCCTGGGGAGATCGAATTGCACCTTATGCCGAATTTTCCGTATTCAAGTGCCGTACTCTTAGTGAGCATTATAAGACCGGCCTTTGATACACTGTATGGCATCGCATTTGCAAGCGGGAGTATACCGGCCACAGACGCTATGTTAATTATGGATCCGGACTTCTGTTTTATCATATACGGAATAACATATTTCGATAGAAGCCATGCGCCCTTAAGATTTATATTCATGACTTTGTCGTACTGATCCGGATTGAGATCCGCCAGGAGGCTGTTTGGAGGTTCTATTCCAGCGTTGTTAACCAGCACGTCTATCTCGCCGAATTCACTTATCGTTCGATTAACAAGATTCTTAACATCACTTTCAGATGACACATCTGTGTGCACATAGATCGATCTGCCGCCTTTCTTCTCTATAGCTTCAACGGTCTCCTTACCCAGAGAATCGGAAACATCTGCAACAACAATCGATGAACCCTCATCTGAAAATTTCAATGCCATTGCACGGCCTAGGCCGCCGCCGGCCCCCGTTATTATGCTGACCATTTTATCCAGTTTTCTGCCAGTCATTTCGATCCTTATTGTAATGATTGTCGTCTTATAAACGTTGTTAGTTCGATACGATTATCGTCAGTTCCTATCGGAACTTTTTTAATTGTATTAAGGGATGAGCAAATAAATAACGATACTAATTAATAATAAATAAAGATTAAATAGTTCTTATCTATATGTAACTATGTATACTTTTTTGGGGGCAGAATTCCCTGCAAACATAAAACCTATCGGAGTAAAGGGCAGCTTCAATAACACTCCCTACGTAATGAAAACCGGAGACTTCGATTCAATATTTTCCTTCGTGAAAAAAGTAGTGAAGAAAATTACTGGAAGGGAGAGAGCCGGTATAGGCCTGGCAATCGGGGAATTCAACCCTGGCGTTGCAGCCTACTGGCAGGTTGGCAGCAATTACCTTGTATTGAACGGAGCACTACTGAGGACCATGTCCGCAATAGCAAGGAATGCCGAAGAGTTTTCCGCATTTATTACGGTAATTCTGATGCACGAGTACTTGCATTCTGTCGGTTTCATTGACGAGACGGAGGCCAGGAACATGACAAGAAAGGTTATAGGGGCATATTTTGGGGAGAATCACCCAGCAGTGAAGATGGCTTCTGGCGACATATGGGATCTGTATCCACAGCTGCTGGAATCGAGGCCAAAGCCGGATAAACGTATATTAATTGTGCCAGGTTTTGCCACCGAGGATGCCTCATATTTCGCATGATAAATCAATTTTTAAGCGCAAAGTAAGCATATTGCATCTAAAAAAACGAAAAATTTTTCCTACCGAGGCAATATAGTTCAATCTCCTTTCGATCTTTTCATGTATGGATAATTTCCTTGCCATATACCGTTTTCTTTACGGTATCGTGATGCGGTACCTGATACAGTTCAAGTATATTTCATTCTCTGCAATAGTATTCTTTCTCGTTGTAAGAAAGGCACTGAGGACACTTTACGGCGGGCGCTTCAATCGCCGAACGATATTCATTTCGCCTGCCATCTATATTCTTTTTTCAGTTGTTGTCTCCATAGGAACGAGCCTTTACGGTTTGATCATATCCGCCGTATTCTTCTTCATAGGTGTTTACTCATCTGTGCATACGACGAGAAACATAATATTTTTTACCAGGAATGAAAAAACGTACTACAAAAGGCCGGTATGGGTAATACTGATATGGTCATCGGCTTTCATAACCCGCCTGACAATCCTTTTCTTTTATCCCGGACTCGATGGAGACCTGTTTTCCGTGCTGCTCTTCTTTGCAACCGGGCTTATATTCGGCGAGGCCATACATATAAGGATGGAGAACAGAAGGGTGAGCGGTACACATGGAAAACGCATGAATCTCATATTTTCGCAGTTAAAAACTAGAAAATAAGACCATGAAAGGTGAATGCTGGTAAAGTAAATAGGAATCATAAAACTCTAAAACAATCAATGGAATGTAAAATTTCCGGATCGTGGCAAAGGCATATAAGCTGGATTCGACTGTGTATCTAAGGGATGGTGGTTTCATGAATACGGGTGGAAATGCGGTTCTTATCACCGGCGGATCAACGGGCCTGGGATACGCACTTGCCAGGAAGTTCATCGAACTTGGAAATGAAGTTGCAATATGCGGAAGGAGGCAGGATCTCCTTGATGAGGCCAGGATCCGCCTTCCTGGGATCATTACACGGAAATGTGACATTTCAAGTGAATCGGATCGCACGGCCCTTTACGATTGGGTCGTTTCTGATTTCTGGAAAATGAATATACTTGTTAACAATGCCGGAATACAGAGGTCCGTAGATTTCAGGAAGGGGCTGGTCGATCTACAGAACAACGATGAGGAAATCGACATCAATTTTAAGTCGCAGGTATATATGACCGCCATGTTCATTCCATTCCTGATGAGGAAAAGTGCATCTGCAATTATCAATATTTCCTCAGGCCTGGGCTTTGCCCTATGGCAAGGTTTCCCGTATACACCGCCACAAAAGCGGCAATGCATTCCCTCAGCATGTCACTGCGTTTACAGCTAAAGGATACCACAATACGGGTTTTCGAAGCAATACCGCCAGCGATATATGATAC
>JAVRLU010000065.1:3477-5441 GCA_031961165.1 Thermoplasmataceae archaeon | reverse complement strand
AATTTAACTGATATCACAGGTTATCAAACGAAAATTTGACACCTGCACGAAAGCAGAAATATTTATTTCATGGCGGAAATGAGAATATTTTCAGATCCCTTTTAAGATCATCAATGCCGGAGTATATGAACGCAGGATCTTCCTCTATTCCATGATTGATCTTGTAAATGCCTGCTATTGATGCATAGAAATATATCCTCTGCAGCATCGTTCCGTCCTCCTGGATTGGAAAATTTGCGAATACTCTCCTGAAGACATCCGGCCCGAAATAGTAAAGAATCCCTGCCAGATCCAGGGCCCTGTCCCCTATCCCTGAATAGTCCAGGTCTATAACACCGCTGATCTCCCCGCCCGTATTCCTGAACAGTATATTTCCAGTTGAAATATCGCAGTGGCAAATGGCGGGACGATAGGAATGCATATCCAGATCAAGGAAAGTTTCAAACCTTGATCTTACTGAATCCATAAGATCCTTTCCTGTGTACTTTAATGATTTCATCTCGAATTCTTCAAGCATTCTCTCATAGTTCTTCTTAAGATCTTCTCCGGATACAGCCGTTCTGCGTATTCCTTTCATATCATCTATTTTTATGGAATTCATCTGGATCAGGAAAGTGGAAAATGATCGTGATATATTTTCGATATTTCCCTCATTTATATCGGAATTGCTTATGTTTATTCCGGGTATCTTTCGGTAGTATGTGAAATAGCTGCACAGATCCGATGAACACTTTGCAACGTGGATATACGGCACTTCAAAGGTGATCTTCCTTGACAGAATCCTGGAGATCATCTGCGTCTTAAGGAGTTCCTCATATTCCACACGCATGTGCGGAAAACGGAAAACGATGGAATCCGAATATGTTATGATTGTATTTTCCCATCCGCCATCATAGAGTTCCATATCCCTAGCCGTGGCGCCTGGTACGATTTTCCTGATTTCCTTAACATAAGATTCGACCGGACCTCTCATTTTTTCATTTCCAGGGGCATATTTCATCTTCTTATAAGATTTAGGTGATTTCATTTTGGCACCCGAAATAATCCATGATCGAATTGAGGATGATCCTGCATCTATCATTTCTAGCGATAAAAATGGATTTCATATTTTCACCTTAAATTTTTACATCGAAATTGCTAATGGAACTTTCGATAAATAAAACGGAATCGTTAAAATCATGAGAATGAAAATTTAATACCATGTTTTTCAGGTTTATTGAATATTTTTTGTAATTTGTATGAATTTTACGCTGAGTAACAGTCCTGCAATATATAATTGACGAAAATTTATATACAAATATCTGAATGATCTAGCGATAGATAATGGATAACACGAAAGAAGTCAAACTGAAAAAGGCGATAACCTTTCCACAGATGCTGATCATCGGTATAATAGCTGCCGTAGGCACCGGGGCCCTTTTTGCCCCGGCCGGAATGGTTGCTGTTGCCGGGCCTAGTGCGGTCATCGGATGGGTGATCGGCGCGATACTCTACACATTCATATCATTCACATTCGTAGAACTTTCAAAGACGTACCCGGAGGCTGGCGGCCCATCGCGCTATTCACTTTACACGCACGGAAGGATAACAAACGCAATCAACGCGTTTTCAAGCCTGATCTGGTACATTTTTATACCGCCCATTGAAGCGCTTGCAACTGTCGAGGGACTTAATTACGTATATCCAAAACTCATAGCTGTAAGCGGGGCACCAACATTCCTCGGTGCCGGTATAGGAGTAGTAATCCTCTTCCTCTTCCTGCCGCTTAACTACTTCGGCGTAAAGGCCTTCGGGAGATACTCGTTCTGGATCGGGATCGTTAAAATTTCGATTTACCTTATAGCTGTTTTCGGGCTGATGATAGTTTTTTTCAATGCAAAGAACTTCTACATTTACAGGGGCGGGTTCGATGCTTTCGGGCCGACAGGAATACTTCTGGCCATCCCGTTCGCTATGTTCGCCTT
>JAVRLU010000065.1:0-3377 GCA_031961165.1 Thermoplasmataceae archaeon | reverse complement strand
ATTGCATTTGTGGGTTCATCGCTGATATCATTCTGGAGCGGGTGGCCTTCGGTTCCCTATGCAATACTGATACTTACGATAACGATGGTTGCATTCGGAATAGCGTTCAGGATCAGGGAACATTTTATGAACTCAATATGGTACATAGCTTTCATAGTATTCATACTCTTCATGACCTATATTGGCAGCGATGGAGCACTCAACGTAATACCGTTCTTTGAATCCACTATAATAGTAACCGCAGTTTCGGTTTTAATCTTCTTCCCGTGGGGTATACTATCAGGTCTCAAGACTCCATACAGAATTGAGGAAAGAGCTATGGAACTCCTTGAATGATCTTTATTTTCCAATAACTGCAACTAACCTGTATTTTTCTTTTTTTTCGTACAGAAGGTCCGAACGATACACCTTGAGATCGCACATTCCAGCCTCCCTGTAAAATTCCACGAGATCATTTTCCGAAAGAAAATGGGCATAAGCGTAGAAACCTTTTCGATCCTTTTCAAGCTTTCTTATGTATTCCGTATTTTTGTCCAGTATAACAGATATTACAGATTTAGCTACTCTTCTTGCCTCCCTTAGTGCAGTTACTGGTCGATCAAGAAAACACAGGGTTACCATGAAAAATGCGAAATCGAATGATCTATCACCATACGGTATGCTGTATGCTGATGCGACCTTTACATTTACGCCCCTCCTCCGTGCTGCGTCTGCCATCCTTTCCGATATATCAATTCCATAGCCTATTCCAAGGCGTGATGCGAACATTCCTGTGCCGGTGCCTATCTCAATGCCCTTTTCCGGCGGTATTATTGCCCTTATAAAGTTAAGCTGGTCATTGAATTCTTCCTTATGATCCAGGAACCACCTGTCGTATTCCCCGGCATGATCGCTGAAGTACCTTTCTATTTCATCCGTCTTCATGAAAGAATATCGCATGGAAAGATATGCATGTATTGTTATAGCAATGATTCTTTATTTTATATACCCTGCTTCAGCCCCATAGAAGATCGTGTATCCGGAGATTCTGTTCACCATATTGCCATGCATATGGTTTCATTCAACTTCGTCAAGCATTCTTATGATTCTTGCATCGAAGTCCGATGCTGTTTCACCATGCGTATCGGGCATATGCCTTTTCCTGACATAATTCATCAGATTGTAGCATGCCTCCGTATAGCCGGCATCTTCCACCAGTATTCTTGACGGGAGATCTATTGCCATAAGGGGGGCCGATTTCATTAGATCCGTTCCCTTTGAAGGATTGCCGAATATAATAACCGTGGCAGGAAACATCTCAATGCCATATTCGACAGCAGCTTTTTTGTGATCGATAACGCAGAATATACTGAACCCGTATCTGACCAGGAGATCCTCGATCCTTTCAACCGCTACATCAAATGGTATTCCGTACTTTCTGCAGTAAAGGCCCTCAATTTTTCCGTGATCCGCCATAGGTATGCAATTTTTCCGGATATAAAAATGTACCGTATTCGAATCTGTGACTTATGCATTGAGAAACAGGATGTAAAAGTTTATATCATGTCTGACATTAATCTTAATGTGTCATTTAAAACTGATGTAATAGCTAAACTGGACGACCTGTCTAAAAAAATAGATGCGCTGTCTTCAAAGAATTCAAACGAAGAAATAAAGACCTTAATAGATGGATACACCGAGGAAATAAAGAAAAGCATTGAAGTGTTTCAGAATGATATAATTTCCGAGTTTGACAGCAGGATAGAAAAACTGTCAGACTTAGTAAACGAGGCAATAAAGTCGATCAGTGAAGGGGAAAAGCCCCAGAAAGCGAAAAAGGATCCGAAGGAAAAAACAAAATAGTGCAGTATAAAATAAACATTTGCGATATCTTGGTATGGAGTATACGCTAACTAAATTACAGATAAGATACCGTGATCTGGATACCCTTGGACATGTTAACAATGCCGTTTATTTTTCATACTTTGAGCTGGGCCGGATAGATTTTATAAAGAAGCATCTCTTCGAGTTTAAGGCAGATGATGTTAATTTCGTGCTTGCCCACGCGGATGCCGATTTTTTCAGATCAATAATGCTTGACGACCAGGTTTACGTGAAGACATACATTTCAAGAGTAGGAAAGAAGAGCTTTGATATGTCATACGAAATTGTTGACGATTCCGGGAACGTTTATTCAAAGGGAAAAACGGTAAATGTTTTCATAAAGGACGGAAAGACAGTAGAGATCCCGGAATTCATAAAAAAGTTTGCGTAGATGAGACAGTCAAATCTTAGCTGAAATTCCCTCATTTCCGATCGTTATAGTAAAATCATGAAATGTTTTTCCAGCATTATTTTCCGCGTGAATACACTGAACCGGGGCATCTCATAAATTTAACTGATATCACAGGTTATCAACGAAAATTTGACACCTACGCATAGATACCTTATTATTTAACCGTTTTTACGATCCAGTAGGCCTTATCGAATATCCTGTTGATCCTGTCTACTTTATCCGGTAAATCGCTAACTGAATCAAACTCAAACGATACGGTGTAATTGTTAATGCCGCTCCCCTTTGAAAGGAGGTAATAGCTGGCCTTCAGGCCCTCCTGATCCATGAGGGAATGGATAGCCTGGTCTATCTTATCGGCCTGTACATCAGAAGGTATAGAAACGTTCGTCTGGTACAGGTTCCTTTGTTCCGTGTTCAGGCTCTGAAAAATGGTATTTCCAAGGAAAGCTGAATTCGGGACCTTCACAATGTTTCCGTACTCCGTGCGGATATCACTGAAAAGGTATGATATCTTCTCCACCTCTCCGGTTATTGGCGATCCAAACAGCCATGAATTTATCATTACGCTCTGCCCTGGCTTGAGTGCACCTGAAGAAGTTGCAGCGAATCCTGAGAATATGCTTGAAAATATGTTCTGAAGCGCTATTCCTATGATCAGGGCACCTATTGATCCTCCAACGAGGGCACTCGTCAGGTCTATACCGAGCGATGAGAGTATTATGGCAAGTATTATGGCGTACATTGAAAAGCTTACTATTATGTCAATCGTATTTTGAAGTGCTTTGTTTCCACTCTTCCTTATTGAAATGGCCAGGGCCTTCCTTATGAGCCTTGTGATCAGAAGGCCGCCGCCGCCAACAAATATTACGATTATTCCAACATTGATGTAATATTCATACGGATGCAGAAACGTGACGTAGTGAAGCAGGATAAAATCCAGCAATGGCTTTATCACAAAGATCGCAATTCCTATGGCAAGTATAATAATAACAATGTATAACGGCAGTTTAAGGGATCGATTCATGATGGGGTTAATAAATTCATGAATTCAAACTTATCTGACCGGCAGTTTTTTCTATACGATCAGTCTCTATTATTGTGA
>JAVRLU010000064.1:0-5624 GCA_031961165.1 Thermoplasmataceae archaeon | reverse complement strand
ACCCTAGCTTTGGATATTTCAATCCCGTCAATTTCTGTTCCTTTCTTGTAATTTATCTCAAAGTTTACTTTCATTATATCACCAAAAAAAATCACTCTTTCTCACTCATTAGAGTGCTTTCTATTATCTCTATGCCGGCATCCAGCGTTTCTTTATCTATCAGCACTGGGGGAGATATCTTCAATACGTTATTAAACTCTCCAGTCAGGGAACATACAACACCACTGCTTGCAAGTTTCTCCCTGATTCTATATGCATAGGTCGTGTCTGGTTCTCCCAATTCGTTCCTGAACTCCACACCAATCATAAAGCCAATTCCTCTCACTGCAGAGATCTTTTTGTTCTCTATTCCGGAAAGTCTTGATATTATTGATTTGCCATTCTTTCTTACAAAATCAAGTCTATTTTCGTCAAGCGCCCGGTAAACCTCGATCCCAATTCTGGAAACAAACATATTTCCAGCCTGCATGCTGATGACCTGATTATAAGGAAGATCCCAGCTACCGTTATAAAGAACAGCACCGAGCGGCAACCCTGCCGCCATTCCTTTTCCAAGACATACCATATCAGGTGAAATTCCATATTTTTTATACAGAAACATCTCTCCCGATCTTCCGTATCCCGTATACACTTCATCTACAATTAATGCAAGTTTCCAGTCATGGGCTATGTCTTCAATATACTTTATGAATTCCGGTGGAATTACATTTATCCCCCCATCAGACTGGACGAGTTCAATTATAATGCTCCCGGCTTTGCTGTTCTTTTTGAATCCTTCAAGGATTTTCGTGTTATACTCAACTGCCTCATCAAAAGTCGTGACTGAATTAGGGCATTTCAGGTGAACAATGCTGTTCTTGCTATCTATGCCACTTCCATTGGATACGAGTCTGGTTATATAGCTTAGTCCGTGGTAAGCCCCCTCAAGAGCAAATATTGGTTTCCCGAAGCGTGAAAGCGCGGCGTCGCACGCCTCTGTACCGCTTGTGCTAAAGGCAACACTACTAAAATCTGTGCTGGAGGTAAGCAAATTAGATAGCTCGGAGGTGTAACGATTTTGGAAGACAAGTTTGCTTACTACCGGCAAAAGCCATTCCGGTTTTATAAAATTGTAACCAGTCGTCATCGCCGATCCTGAAAAATCTATCATCGATTTATTTCCAGAGGTAACGGTAAAGCGGGTTGCACCGTCTACTATAAAATTGAACGGCCTAAAATCAGGTTGTACCATTATTTACCACCAGTTAGATATTCAAGGCTTTCTACCTTCGTGTCACCCCTCCTTACGTAAATTATTACGACACCTATGATTATCCATACGGGTATCATTGCATATATTATTGATAGTGGCATAGTCAGACCGACCAGTGAATAGTAGATAGCAATGGCCATAATTATAGATCCGATACCCGGAGCGATGATGTAGGCAAGCGGTTTCATTTTCTTCCCAGTTCTTTTTATGAAGAGCGGAAGAGATGTATTTGTAACGATGTGATATAGCAGCGTGAATATTGTTATAGCTGTACCCCACATGGCAAAGCTGTCGAACAAGCCGTTGCTTTCACCATATGCATCAACCATGGGGACAAGCGTAGCAATAACGCCCACAACAGCAATTATGAATATCCATATGGTGGCTATATAGGGGCTGTTATATTTTTTATGAACCTTCGCGAGGCTTTTTGGAAACAACCCGTCTCTTGCCAGCGCAAAAATCGTCCTTGCTCCACTGTTTCCAAAAATGACCGGTGAAAATATCTGGGCAAGAACCACGAAAATAAACGCAAAAAATGCAATATCTATACCGAAGAACTGATTAGCGAGGTACAGCCCTGGTGCAAATTGTTCATCTACAACGCTTAGGTTTGGTCCAGAAGCAGCTACTATGCTGTACACTACAAAAGTATCGTATGCCACCATAATTAACAAAGCAGTAACGATAGATTTTTTTAGCGTCTGTTTTGACAGTTTGGCCTCCTCACCAAGAGATACAACTGACCCATATCCACCATACGCCAGGAATGCCCCTACTACCATAGCTAGAAAGAATCCGTGAAAACCATCCAGCGAATTGGAGAAGTTAAAATAAGCCATGCTGTTAAATTGAGCTTTGGCCACAAGGGCTATTGCGATAGAAGTGAAAATTACAAGCTGTAAAACTCCTATTGTTATTGCCGCTCCAGAAGCTACCTTTATCCCAAAATAGCCCACTATAAGATAAAGTACTGGAACTATCAACGAAAGAAGAACAACACCATACAGAGGTATAGTTATCCCTAACAGGGCACTCAGACCCACCCAGATGAACCACCCCACGACGATGCTAGCAGCTATCATATCACCAATAATCCAAAAGGCATTCCAAAGACCAACGCTCTTTGACACATATTTATTCGGAATACCGGATTCAACGTACTTGTAATAGCCTCCAGCATTGCTTATGTGCTGGCTGAACACATAAATGCTAATTATGGCAAGGAACAGTGTTATACCGCCGATCAAGAAAGCTAAAGGTGCAGTTTCGCCACCATACGTTATGGCTGTAACTCCAGTAACAGCGAAGGCACCTGCCGGAAATATAACGGCCACAGCGTAGAAAACAACACCCCAGAACCCTATTGAATTTTCCCTTAATTTTCCATCCATGTTATCCATAATAAACCAAATAAGTCACAAGCATGAAATATAAGAATTTTTGGATAGCGTACAGAAAGTCGTGTGATTAGTAAGGATTCCCCTTATGGAACGTTCCCCCGGTCTTGTTTAGGGATTTATATAATCTCCTCAATAATTTCTGTGGCCAGTAGCCATTTATCTACATAACTTTGAAATTGATGATCTACACGGCATTCTCCTCCGATATTTTTTTAGAACCATGATTAGGTTATAAATGTTCCAGTTTGGTTCAACTTATTAAATGGCAATTCTTTCACTCAATTTTTTGACAGTGTAGATCAGAAATTCCTGTATTTTTTCCCTTTCAAATCCGAATAGTACAGGGCCTTTTCAATTTTAGAGCACTTTATTGCACTATCGATGATTATTCTTTTGATGCCTAAATTAGCACCAGATTCTATTTTAAATCCATAGACGACGTAGATATTTTATTAAGGATATTCAATATAAATGACGCTAAAAAGTCCTCTGATAATCTTCTTCTTGAATAGGTATCTCCATATTTAATAATATCTTTTAATATATTCAAAGGATTTACTAATTTTTTAAATCTAAGCATACTACACTCATATTTACGTACCTGTTTATAGGCTTCTAAATTTTTTAAAAGCACGTTATTGTTTCTGGATAAATCCGAAATCATATTGCTTATGTTGTTAAAAAATGAATCCACGTTAAGGCATAGTGACAGTATACTATCTTTACCTATGGATGTATTATTTTCATGTAAACGATAATACGTTAATTTTTCCTTTGATATGTATAATTTCATATTTTGTACTAATGTTGCATAAGCTAATAGTAATTCAGGGAATTCCGTATTACTATTTTGGACGTAGGAAATCGCATTCATTATTATTTCTTTTTTTATAGAAATGCTACTGTCATTTATTAAATAAGTTCGATCTAAGTTTCTTAAATTATATAGACCCAAGATTTTTTCCTTATTTTTTAGTTCAAGCTCTTCTTCTCTTATTTTTCCCTTTGTTTCCAACTCATCTAATATATAGTAGGAATTGTGAATGAATCCAACATCATTGTTATTAAAAATGTCTATAACTTTCCTAACTTTATCCGGTGTGAACATATCATCGTCCTCTAAAAGTAATATATACTTTCCTCTCGCAATAGTGGTACCCTCACAAATTTTTGAACCTAATTTAGTTTCTGAAGAATTGATTATTTTTATGTAATTATCTTCACAATATTTTTCTATTTCATCATCCATGAAGTTCTTTACTAAAATGATCTCGTATTTATCTCTGTTATAATCCTGATTTAGTGCGGATTTCAGTGCATCCATGATGTAAGGCCTTTTTCTGTACGCTATTATTAATATTGAAGCATCTATATCGGAATCCATTTGATTTGATAATTTTGATCCTGATCCTGTATTTTCAGGCACTTTCTTGCCTTCATTCTGGGAATTTGACATTTTCAAGCCTTCCAAGCTCCTTTTTGTTCCATCTTTTCCTGAAATCCTCATTCTTTATTGAAGCTTCAAACCTTTCTTGTTTCATTCTGTGCAGTTGAAAATGGAACTTCATTATATTGCAATTATTAATAGCCTTATCAACCTATTGCATGGAATTGTTATATCTGTCGAATCCCCTTGCTTAGCTTCACAGGATCTGTGCCGTGCCTGCGATACATAGTTTGCAAATGATTCCATTGTTGTACGAATGAAAGAGGATCCACGATAAGACATCTATTTGATGTATAAACAGAGAGGAAAGATGGAATAGTCATTTGATGCAATGAACAACGAAATCGATAATGGATTATTTCTTCATATCCTTTATTTCACTGTGTATATATTATTCAATCTTCGTGCTGATCAGGAACTCTGATCTCACCGGACAATATTCCGTGAAGAATGATTCTTTAAGGTATTATAGGATATATCGTATTACCGGAGGCAGAAAGGGATACACAAGCGAGATCTCGGCAGGTGTCGAAAGCATCGATAAAAACCTGGGACAAATATATTCGCTGAAGTTTAGGTTGTTAAGGTTATATAATAGTATCTTGTGAAAACCCTTTATTAAGAATAAAACCATACAGAGCTATGGGCGGCAAGATCGAAGAGATACCCATTGATCAGTTATTTAAGGATCTGGAATCTTCGAAGGACGGCCTCAATGAGTATGAGGCCAAAAAGAGAATATCAAAATACGGTTTTAATGAGATAACAGAGAAGAAGGAAAATCCAGTTTTAAAATTTCTGAAAAAATTCTGGGCTCCAGTTCCATGGATGCTGGAATTTACGATCGTATTAACCTATGTGCTTGGCAAGTACCTTGATATGTACATAATCCTTTTCCTGCTCGTTTTTAACAGCATTGTCAGTTTTGTCCAGGAATCAAAGGCACAGGATGCCATAGAGCTCCTTAAGCATAAGGTAAGCGTAAATGCGCGTGTTCTCAGGGATGGCGAATGGAAGATGATTCCAGCGCGTTTCCTTGTTCCTGGCGATATCATACATGTCAGGATGGGCGATATAGATCCTGCAGATGTAAAAGTAATCGAGGGTGAAGTTGAGAGCGATCAGTCCATGCTTACCGGGGAATCACTTCCCGTTCGCATAAAGGAAGGTGGTGTTCTTTACTCAAGTTCCATAATAAAGAGGGGAGAGGCAACAGGAATCGTAACGTCGACAGGATCGAATACCCTCTTCGGAAAAACAACCCAGCTGGTGCAGACAGCCGGTGCGAAATCACATCTTGAATCGCTCATAATGAACATCGTTAAGTATCTTGTCGTCATGGATGTTGCCCTTATAGCTGCCCTTATTCTTTATTCCCTATTCACTCATGTTAGCATGAGCGATGTTATACCATTTTCGCTCGTCGTTCTAATCGCTTCGGTTCCGGTCGCCCTGCCTGCCACATTTACAATGGCGATGGCCATAGGGGCCCTTGATCTTTCAAAGAAAGGCGTCCTGGTCA
>JAVRLU010000063.1:0-5653 GCA_031961165.1 Thermoplasmataceae archaeon | reverse complement strand
TAAAGAACGTTAATTTTTATATCGTAAGAAATCCCTGGAAAAAATGGGTTTTCGTTGAAATTGAAACTGCAGACGGATCAACAGGAACGGGCGAGGCTACGGTATACACCGGGCAATTTGCCGTCAGGGATCACTTTAATGACGTAAAGGACTTCATTCTGGGAAAAGATGCGATGAAGATCGAATCCATGAAAACAAAATGGATGACGGATACATTCAACAGAAGCAGGGACCTCGTGAACATAGCTCTTATAAGCGGCGTTGAGAGCGCGTGCTGGGATCTTGCTGGGAAACATTTCGGTGCACCTGTATATTCTTTAATGGGAGGCAGTATTCGGGATAAAATCCGTGTTTATGCCAACGGCTGGTACACATCCATCGAATCGCAGGATGACTGGGGCAAAGCCGCAAAGGATGTTGTCAGAAAAGGTTACACTGCACTGAAATTCGATCCTTTCGGATCAGGTTCCGGCTTCCTGAGCGAGGATGAATTCAGGAATTCAATGGGGATAATAGAGAACGTGAGGGATGCCGTCGGGGAAAAGGTTGAAATGCTGATCGAGGGCCATGGCAGGTTCAACAGGTCAACGGCAATGAAGATCGGTCATTACCTGGAAAGGTTCGGGAACATCGGCTGGTTTGAGGAACCGGTTATTCCGGAGGATGTTGAAGGCATGTCAATACTTTCACATTCACTTAACGTCCCGATAGCTGCGGGCGAGCGCTTCATAACAAAATTCGATTTTGTAAGGCCATTTGAGACAGGCGCAATACATGTGGCACAGCCTGACGTTATAAATACGGGAGGAATACTCGAAACAAGGGAGATAGCTGCCATGGCCGAGGCACACAATATAGCAATGGCTCCGCACCAGGCAGAGGGGCCCATAAATACCTTCATAACGCTTCAGGTTGATGCTGTGATACCGAATCTAAAGATACAGGAGATGTTCGATGAATTTGCCTACCCGGCATGGGCCTGGGAAATAGTTGACAGCAGGCCCCAGGTTGAGGGCGGATACCTGAAAATCCCTGACAGGCCAGGAATCGGAATAAACATAAGGGACAAGGTGAAGGAATACCTTGCAGACGAGAACAGCAGGGACTTCAATCTTTTTGCTGAGGGGTGGGAAAAGAGGGGATTCAGATAAAAAGCTGAAATATTTATTTACATATAGGAATAGAATATTTTAAAACTGAAACGTATTCGTTTCTTCTGAAACTGAAAAAATTTGATAATTTTTTATTACCCGTAACTCCAAATAGAAAATTACAAAAATTTATAAAAATGTAAAAATAAGGGATTCCAGTAAAATTACTGGTTGTTGTAGGCTTCCATTACATATTCCGCAAACTGGTCATCTGGGTAAGCTCCCACGAATGTTACATCGTCCTTGGAGCTTCCGTTGTTTATCACTATGTGCGGAACACTTGAAACCCCAACCTCCTCGGATTCATTTTCGAATTCGAGGGCCTCGATCATCTCTCCCTTTATATTCTTATTAATGAGTGCAAATTTATGCGCTGTTCCAACTGCCCTGGGGCAGTACGGGCATGTGGGCGTTACATAAACCCTGATGGTTATTGGCTTGTCTATCTTCGATATTAGCTCCGTGGCCTTTGATGAAACCTCAGCCTCGCCCATCGATACATTCTTGAGGTCCTCTATGAGCGATCCAAACTCGTATCCTGACGGGAGCCCGTAATAGACTATGCGCCCGTCCTCAACACCGCTTTTTGATACTATTGTTGCCGGGTATTTCTCAACACCATATGCCTTTACGGCGTCTTTGTCACTGTCATAGTTAAAAACTTTCAGGTGAATCTTATCGGAAAGCTGTGAAACTTCAGTTGCCAGCTGTACTGATTCCTTGCAGTATTTGCATTCGCTATCATCAGAAGTGAACACAACAAGATCAACTTCATTTTTAAGATTCTTTTCAAATTCTCCCTTTAAATAGTCCTGATCTTCTTTTCTTATCAGATTTGCCATACGTGGGAATTAATATACCATATTTAAGTTTTACTATACAAAAATGATTATCATATGCTAAACATGGAAATCTGTTTAAATGATAAAAATATAAGGCTACTGTGACAGAGAAGCTTTACTTCGACGATATGTACCTTAAGGAATTTGATGCGAAGGTAACGAGGGTTGAGGTCGGGAAGGTATTCCTTGACCGGACCGCTTTTTACCCGGAGGGCGGTGGCCAGCCCAATGATACTGGTTACTTGACTTACGGAGATAAAAAGATCAGGATAGATGATGTGCAGAAGGAGGGCGATGATATAGCCCATATAACCGAAGGTTCCGCTGATGTCAGGGAGGGGCAGGAAGTCCATGGAGTCATAGACTGGGAAAGGCGATACATACATATGCGTTACCACACGGCGATACATATCATAGACGGTGTTGTTTCAAAGTACCACGGAAACGAGGCTCTTCTTACAGGTGGCCAGATATACGAGGACAGGGCAAGAATTGACATGAACATCGAGAATTTTTCAAGGGAATTTGTAGATAAAGTCATAGAGGAGACGAACAGCGTGATAAAGGAAGGCCACAGGGTTTACCCGAGGAATATCACGAGGGAGGAGGCCCTGAGCATGCCAAATCTTGCAAGGACGGAACCGGGAAGAAGACTCATAGAAACCCTGGAAACCGTTCGCCTTATCGTCATAGAAGGTCTTGATGAGCAGTCAGACGGCGGAACGCATGTTTCAAACACCTCTGAGGTTGGGAATGTCGTAATCAAAAAGATAGAGAATAAGGGAAGGAGAAATAAGAGGATAGAATTTATCCTGGAAAATCCATAACTTCATAATGATAGTTCAGGAAGCCTCTTTATCATGAGGAATTCGCTGGCATCATCCATATGCCGCGATATGGCATCGTTAAGCTGGGACAGCATCGTGTTCCGTATTCCGGAATTAATGTTACTCTTCTTTTCAAGGGCAAACAGGACGTCTCCAAGTGCCACCTGGTACCCGTAAAATATGTTGAAATCCGTCTTAAGCTTCGATCTTATCATGTCTATATAGAACGGACCGGCCAGCATTGTGCCGCCAAGTATTGAAATTCTTGGCTTTTTCTCAAACTGTTTAATTCTTGCGCTGATCAGTTTTGATATGTAGGACGCGGCTTCATCGAAGATTTCAGCAGCATATTTATTTCCGTTATTCGCCATTTCTGCGATTCTGGGTGCAAAACCGGCAACTACTCTTTTTGGAAGCCCTCTCTCTATCCTGTATACGGTTTCCCTTGTTTCCATGCCAAAATATTTCTTTACCTCTTCCTGGAATGTGGATTCGATCATACCGTCGCTCTCCCTTGTTGCGTAGAGGACGCCCCTTTTGGCGATCCAGCTCGCTGATGCCTCATCGCCTATAAACCACCCCCAGCCGCCAAACCTTTCCATCCTTTCCCCGTTCATGCAATAGCCAACGCTGCCTGTGCCGGGCGCAAAAACGATACCGTCTTCGTTAAGATTCGCACATTTGTATGCAGCGTATCCATCATTGATCACTGCTGACGATCCTGCTATCGATTCCACGAGTTCATTTCCGGTCTTCGTCGCCTCATCGCTATCCCCTATTCCGGCGATTCCGAAAACCTTTGCCCCTATGGCTTCAAGATTAACGGAAGCGTCGTCGCATGCCTTGTTCACGGCCATTCTTATATTCTTTTCAGCTACTTTTATATCCGTATTCGTATAATTTGAAGGGCCGGATATGCCGATGCCTTTTATTTTCATGGCGCTTTCATCAAAAATTATCGCGAGTGTTTTGGTTGAACCGCCGTCAAGCCCGAGTATCATATTTTTACCTCCACTTTGAAAGGTATTCCCTGACCTCCCCGTCGTTAAATAATTTTGAAAAATATAAGGATTCCATCTCCATCGCAGCATCCATCGACATCTCATAGCTCATGTTAACTGCACTCTTTATGTACATCAGTGTCCTTTTTGGCCTTTTTTCCAGATCGATTACGAATTTTTCCAGCAATTCGTCAAATTTTTCCTCATCGTATACGGCATCCACAAGGCCTGCTTTTAGAGCATCACCGGCATTCATTTTTACTCCAGCAAGGGCCATGTACATGGCCTGGCCACGCCCAACGATCTTCGGGAGCATGACATTGCCGCCTGCCCCTGCATTTATGCCTATGCCGGATTCCGGCTGGCCCAGAACGGCATTTGATGAAGCGATTCTTATGTCCGCGGATTCCGCAATCTCCATGCCACCCCCAAGTGCGTACCCCCTGATGGCGGCTATCACAGGTACGGGGCATTCCCTGAACCTCCGTGCGATCTCGTTCATGCCCTTCCTGAATTTCATTGCGGTATTCTCATCAAAATTAGCAAGCATGTTTATGTCAGCGCCGGCAGAAAAATTCTTCCCCTTTCCTTCAAGAACGATTGTACGTATACCTTCGTCTCCTTCCAGGTCCTTCATTAAATTGTTCATCTCATTTACGATGTCCATGTTGATGGCATTCATCTTGTCCTCCCTTGATATAAAGAGGAATACGGATTTTCCCCGTTTTTCTGTTTCAATATACATGAAGGAGTATACGTGGAAAATGATATTATATTTACCGATCTTTTCAGGTTGAAAAATTATGCTTAATATCCAGATCATTTCTTTAATATATAAATGAACATAAACCTTTATAATTCACTAGAATTAATGAGGCGTAAACAAACATATTTATCTATCCTGTACATGTTATTATCTATGGTGGAAGGGTTTTCATCAGGGTATAAAAAAGATCTTAGCCTGTTCAATCTTGTCATGCTGAACTCCATGGGCATGATAGGATCCGGATGGCTTTTTGCTGCGCTTTACACTTCGTCATATGCGGGTTCCCTTGGATCCATCTTTGCATGGATAATCGGCGGTGTAATCGTACTGTTCGTTGCGCTGACATTCATGGAGGTATCCACGGCTTTCCCCCTTGCAGGCGGTTCCACTCCTATCGGCGAGTTTGCCTTCGGAAAACTCGCGGGTTTCGTCGCGGGCTGGGGGGCATGGATATCCGATCTCATGACACCTCCGATAGAGGCAATTGCCATGGTTACGTATCTCTCATTTTTCGTAAAAAATCTAATAACAAGCAGCGGTGTACTGCTTCCCCTTGGTTATCTCGTTGTCTTCATAATCCTGCTGGCGATACTCATCGTGAATCTCCAGACAGTGAAGTTTTTCGGGAATGTAACAAGCGGGATCATGATCTGGAAATGGGCAATCCCGGCTCTAGCTATAATAACACTTATAAGCCTGGCATTCCACCCGTCAAACTTCACGATAACCGGGACATTCTACCAGGGATACTCCGGAATATTCTATGCGCTTGTCCTGGGCGGGATAGTCTTCTCCTTCGAAGGTTTCAGGGGGGCGATCAATATGGCTGCAGAATCGCAGCACAGGGACTATATATGGAAATCGGTTGTTGTAGCCCTTCTGCTTGTAATGGCCCTTTATGTTCTGATACAGGTTGCATTCATAGGTGCGCTTGACTGGGGGAAGATAGGCGTTTCCGTTGGAAACTGGGGTGCACTGGGCACTTCAACCCTCCTGAGCGGGCCGTTTGCAAAGGAGGCTGAATTTGCGGGCCTCGGCTGGCTTGTCGTGATACTGCTCATAGATG
>JAVRLU010000062.1:0-5880 GCA_031961165.1 Thermoplasmataceae archaeon | reverse complement strand
TCCCTAACAGAACTTCCGATGCATTTTCCAGTATTGCTTTCCTGTTTTCCTTGATAAGTCTTATTAGATCGTCGCTCAATCTGAATTTTCCATTTATTATTGCTTCTATCTCACTCCTGCCGCCTGGACTTCCGAGGGATTCTATTTCACGCTCTAGTTCATCAATTGTGTGAACTATTGTGCATTTATCGTTTTCATAGGTCCTATTGTTGTAGAGAAAAATGATTCCACGAAATTTCATTTTTTCAGAGGATGAGTGGAAATAATTAAATTTTGATACATAGCCTTGCAACTGATAGTATGGATCTATATGTTTCTCGCCGTCAGCTATAACAACTCTTTCAGATATTCTTTTTATATCCCTCCATCCCTTTGCTTCTATAACCAGGGCCTTATCAATATCTATGGCTAAATAATCAGCCCTTTCAAGGGATATAACTGGGCATTCGGCAAGAATTGTATATTCCTTTAATTTCTCCATAAACTTTGAATCAAGGCTTTCCCATACTTTATATTCTTCAATTTTCGGATATTCATTGTAGTATTCGTGATAACCTCTTTGCAGGGAAGAAATCAGATCATTGATATTATCAAAATCTCCAATAACAACTGGAATAGGCACATAATATAATTAAATTTTCTGTATTTAATTTTTCCTCAAAAGCTGAAAATTATCAGAATATTTTCTTATCCAGTGCAGAAAGAAGCAAACCAGCTTTTCTGTAAAGCGACTCGAATTGACTAAAGTTCAGCTGCTGGGCTGCATCACTAAGCGCCTTTTCCGGCTGAGGATGCACTTCAACCATCATGCCATCAGCTCCTGCACCAATTCCAGCCAGTGCCAGCGGCTCAACAAGCTTTGCGGTCCCGGCGGGATGGCTTGGATCGATAATTACAGGGAAATCCACCCTTGACTGGAGAACAGGAACTGCGCCCACATCCAGTGTGAATCTCGTTGAACTTTCGAATGTTCTTATGCCCCTCTCCACAAGAAGTATCCTGTTGTTCCCGGATAAAGATATATACCTGGCGGAATTGATGAATTCCTCGACGGTGTTTCCAAATCCCCTCTTTAGAAGGATCGGTTTCTTCATGTATCCAATTTTTTTCAGCAGTGCGAAGTTCTGTGAATTCCTTGATCCGATCTGGAGTATGTCAGAATATTTTGATACCTCATCGATTAATGAAGTATCCATAACTTCGGTAACTATAGCCATACCGGTTGCATCCCTTGCCTCTGAAAGAAGTTTCAGGCCCTCTATACCAAGGCCCTGGAAGGATTCTGGTGATGTCCTTGGCTTATACGCGCCGCCCCTGAGGATCCTTACGCCGAGTTTCTTGAGGAACTTAGCAGTTTCAATGATCTGTTCCCTGTCCTCGACTGCACATGGGCCAGCTATCATGAGGAATTTTCCATTTTCGATGCTAAGATCGTCCGTCAATTGAAATCCGCGCATTTACCGCACCCTGATTTTTTTCAGCTTTTCCATTATATTCTGGTTATTCAGCAATGCTTCTCCAACCAGGACTGCATTGTATTCACTCGTTATATCTCTGTCAATATTATCCATGTTCAGTCCGCTTTCCAGTATTTTTATTCCTTGAAATCTTTCTATCGATCTGATCGCCTCCCTTTCGTGACCATCCATTTTTAAGATCCTTAGATTGCGCCTGTTGTATCCAATCATATCTGCACCTGAATCTATTGCTGAATCTGCCCTGGAAAGGTCATGGAATTCCGTGATCACTTCGAGGCCTCTTCGATGTGCATAGCTGCAAAGACGCTTCAAATCGTAATCTGCGAGAAAATCAGCAATTAGCAGTACTGCATCGGTCCCAGAGTTATATGCGCTGTCAATCATCCCCGTTGTTGAAAAGAAGTCCTTGGCTAGAACCGGAATACCGAATTCCTGAGCGTATGCCAGATCCTCATTTGAACCGTGGAAATAATCAGGCTCGGTGAGAATGCTTAGGCCGTCAGCCCCTTCCCCGGTTACCTTGGCCAAATAGTCATGGATCGATTCGTTCGATATGTTTAAAAACCCTGACGGTGATGTTCGCTTGAATTCGCCTATTAAGCCGATCCTTCCACTCTCGTTTGCCTCTTTCAGCGTCCTGACGAAACTCATAGGGGAGTGGTTTCTCACATTTTTTATACGCATAGGCCTGGAAACATTTCTCATATATATCTCATCGACTACGCCTGTCATTTAAATCCCCAGGAAATTTTCAATTATCGTATTCCCAAATTCAGAATAGTGGCTTTCAGGGTGATACTGAACACCGAAAATATTACCGTTCCTGTTGTGGAAACCCATTATAGCCCCGTCACTTAGTGATAGGGCATCAACTATCATATCCTCTGAAGGCGAAACTACAAGTGAATGGTATCTTATGGATTTGAAACGTTCTGGCACGTTCCTGTATAGTGGCGAATCATAGTGAACAATCGTATCTATTTCCCCATGATATTGCCTTTTAGCGACGGATATCTTTGATCCAAGCTGGTTCGCTAGAAACTGGTGCCCAAAACAGATGCCTAGGAACTTTTTATCTCGGAAACGGTTTACGAAGTACTTCAGGTCACCACTGTCTTCGTCATTCTCTGGATTTCCTGGGCCAGGAGATATGATTACATGTGTGAAATTGTCCTCAATATCCCTAAGTGACTTATTGTCGGCAACCGTTACGCTGTGCCCCATTGCCTCAATGTATTGCACAATGTTGTATACAAAAGAATCAAAATTGTCAATTACCAGGACTTTCATTTTTGATGCCTCCAATCACTGTCATAGCCTTTGAGATCATTTCTGCGCACTCTGCCTCTGGATCAGAATCCTTAACTATGCCGGCTCCAGCTCTTGTGGAATAGGATCCGTTGATGCCGGTAACTGATCTTATGATCAGTGCCATATCCAGGCCGTTTTTCTTAATAGTCCCAAGGCATCCCGAATAAGCTCCCCGAGGCTTCAATTCATACCTGTCTATTAGGGAAAGTGCCCTCATCTTTGGTGCTCCGCTCACCGTACCGGCGGGGAAAACCGCCCTGATTATATCTGAAACCTTAATTTCTGGCTTTTTCTTTGATACGACTGTGCTGACGAGATGCTGAACGGAAGAAAATTTCTGAACGGACATATCCACCGTAACCTTTACGGTTCCTGGTACTGATATCTTTCCAAGATCGTTTCTCGCCAGATCAACGAGCATACGGTGTTCCAGGAGATCCTTCTCGTCCGTGGATAATTCCTCTGAGAGTTTCCTGTCCTCCATTTCTGTTAATCCCCTGGGCCTTGTTCCGGCAATAGGGTTTATAAAAAGATTTTCACCGTACATGGAAACCATGTTCTCCGGGGAACTTCCAATTATTTCATATTTTCCGAATCTGTAGTAGTACACGTAAAGCGAACTGTCGTTTTCAATGAATTCCCTTATGAGTTCAAACTTATCGAATGGGCGAAGGGGAAATTCCTTCGATATGACAACCTGCAGGAGATCTCCGGATCTTATCCTGTCCTTCATATACGAGACAATTTTCTCCATGCGTTCGTCTCTTTCTTCCTTACGCCTTGATCGTTTTACAGGATGAATTTTCCTCTCTACCGTTGATTCCATTACTTTTTCAGGTATCATATATGCGAATGCTGGCCAGCCAGATCTCCTTATATTAAGATCCGGATAAATGCAGTTTACAAAATCGAAGGTGAAGAAAGCAGGAATTTCCTCTGAACCTGAATTCCTCAGTGCAAAATCGATTCCATTGAATACGCTTTCGGTATCACCGTTACATTGGTAAAAAATCGGGTCCGATTGGGATAGAAACAGTTTCTCTGATCCGGAACTCCGCGACTCATGGTCAAATACGCAGAAATATGCGAAATTACCATATTCTGCCGTTAATTGCTGCAAAGCATCATAAATCATCACGCATACCTCCTCAGTTCTGAGAAAAAACCTGAGACCTTTTCAGGGTCCTTGATGCCGGGATATGCTTCTACGGAACTGCTCAGATCTATGGCAACAGGCTTCGCTGCCATTACTTCGCGGATATTCATTACGGATATTTTTCCGGATAACCCTAAGCCGTATGTTTTCATAAGCGGGCTTAACTTCTGCAGTATGCCGGAAATTCCTTTACGGTACTCTATGAGTATGATATCACTGCGCGCTTCCCTGTACTCGCGTATGAGCTTCATTACCTGATCTATATTTTTATACTGGATTACGGAAATTACCTTTGATCCTGTATTCTCTTTCACCATTGTAATGTCAGAATATTTATGTGGAAAATGCATCTGCACGTAATCCTCCTCTATGCTTTCTTTAGCTATATCAGCCATGGATGTGTATACCCCTGCAACGGCAATGCCGTGATCCTTCACCCTTGCAATCAGAGATCTTTCAGCCCTTCTCGGCGACTGATTCGAGAATACCATACCAATTATATCCGCTCCCTGTTCACTGGCCATGACGGCATCCTGTTCCCTCGTGATGCCGCATATCTTCACCGTTATACCGGTCTTCCCGAAGGCCAGATCAGTCACCCCCTGATCCTCTTGATTTGATCGGCTACTTTTCCGGATTCAATTGCTTGCATCACAGTGTCAATGGCATCCTCGAGTGTTTCAGATATGCCGTTTGCGACAAGTGCAGGTGCAGTATTCAGGGCTATGAACCTTGAGATAGCGGCATTCCTTCCCGTAAGGCCGTCTATTGTTTTCCTGAAACACCTTTCAGGATCCGGTTCTGAAATGTCCTCAAGCGTTACTTTGCATCCAATAAGGTTCTCGCCGTTAACGATTCTTTTTGATATACCGCTTTTCCTGACCTCGATTATGTAAGTTTCCCCAAATGGTGATATTTCATCCATCCCGTCCATGGATGAGAAGGTAAAACCAGTCTTCGATCCGATCCTCATGACTTCTGCGTAAATTTCAGCAGTTTCCCTGCTGAAGGCGCCAAGGATCATACGATCCGGATCAAGCGGGTTTGTCAGCGGGCCCAGTACATTGAAAACTGTTCTCCTGCCAATTCTCTTCCTGGCTTCCGAAAATGCTGCAAACGCACTGTTAAATTTTGGAGCAAGCAGAAACGCAAAATTTTTCACGGTTAAATTCCTGTAAATGCTTTCCGGCGACGCCTTTAAATCGTATCCGATGTATTCCATGAAATCAGCGCTCCCGTGCCTGCTCGTTACTCCCCTGTTACCATGCTTTGCAATGCGTATACCAAGCGCTGATGCCGCAATGGCTGATGCCGTGCTTACGTTTACCGTGTTTTTTCCGTCCCCTCCTGTTCCGACTATGTCCGTAATGTCTGATATCTTTTTGAGACCGGAATGATTCCTGATAGCCCTCGCGTATCCATATATTTCCCTAGCATTTATCGATCCCGCCAAATTTCTTCTAAGGAACTCATCCCTTTCGCTTTCCGAGGCATTTCCTGATATGAGGTGCGTCATGATCGCATACGCATACTCTTCAATATTGCTTTCGCTATTTTTCGCATCACTGTGAACGTCAGTTTGCATCGATTATCCTCCTCAGGTTTTGTACATATTCTGAGAAACCCTTAAGATCGCCCTTTTCCAACATGGGGATAAGTGCAGATCCTATGGCGATGCCGTCCCCTCCCGATCTTATTATTTCTGCAGCCTGATCTGTGCTTCTTATACCGAAACTGAAGTTTACCTCCCTGTCTGGAAGGATTGATCGGATTCTGGAAACAACTTCCGCCATATCCATGGGCATTACAATGCCAGTGGAAGGCTGTATGCCGTAATATATCCAGGAATTTGCAATGGATGAAACTTCCCGTATAACCCTGTCCGGGGTGGATGGATTGAAAAAGGGTATGACCTCAAGCCCCCCGTTCATCGCT
>JAVRLU010000061.1:0-5914 GCA_031961165.1 Thermoplasmataceae archaeon | reverse complement strand
GTGGATCGAAAATTTCAATTTTTAATAAATGCAAAAAGGATCACCGGTACAGAGACGGCGGCATTGTTCTTCCTTGAAGCGTATCTTGATAATATATAACTTGCCGGTGCCTATTTTAAGTTGCCATATGTCTGTATTATCCAACCGGTCGATAGAGACTATAAAAAGCAGGCTGGCATGCAGCTGATCACAAAGCATTCTTTACATATATATGATCCATCGAATAGGAATCCTGGCAGATCCATATTTTGGGATACGCTTTAAGACGCATTCTATAGGTTTGCATCATAAACGGGATAAAGCCGGATAAAATTTCGCATCACGCATTTCTTTAAAATTCAGCCATGATTTTCATTTGTTTGATGTTTCATAAATCTTTTTATAATAACCTGTCATACTATTATTGCTGTTATAATGTATTATATCATAGACACTTCTGCCATAATTTCGCGGAACCTGAATCTGCTTTCAGGCAATCTTATATTCCCGGCGAGTGTAATTAATGAGATCAAGAAAGGCAAACTTAAGTACGCCCTTGATTCCATGTGGGGCCTTATAAAGGTAGAGGAACCAAAGCAGAATTTTTTAAAGATAGTTAATGAAACTGCACTGCTTACTGGAGACATAATGAATCTTAGCGATACAGATAAAGACGTTATAGCCATTGCCTATGAATATGGTGGTGTAATTGTATCTGACGACTATTCCATACAGAATGTTGCTTCTGCGCTGAATATAAAATATGTGAATGCCAATATAAAAAGTATAAACAAGCAGATTAAATGGGAGTTCAGATGCACCGGATGCAAAAAGATTTTTGATAAGCCGGTAAAGCAGTGTGATATATGCGGACACAATGTTAAGCGGTATTACGACAAGGATAAATCCCTTATAAAAAGAGTATAATAATATTGCGTATTGTTAAATCCCGATTTGATGCTGTTCTATTTATGGAAACTTATTATCTGGCCTTATCAAATGGATCGTTTTCCAGACGCGGTTCAGTTTATGCGGAACCTTTCCCCTAAAGACATGATGCTTTCGTTCCTCCTTGATCTTTCAAAATTTTCAATCTCTATTTTTCTCAGCTGTTTTCTTACGATCTTTCCGCTTATGGTTTTTGGCAGATCGGTAACAAACTCTATCTCCCTTGGCCTCTGATATGGAGGAGCATGGCCGCGCACGTAATTGCTAAGTTCCTGGGCTAGTTCATACGATGGCCGGTAGCCATTTTTCAGAACTACATACGCTTTGACAAGATCTCCACGGATGGGGTCAGGAGTGCCTACTACTGCAGATTCTGCAACTGCGTAATGGGTAAGCAGTACAGATTCAACTTCAAAAGGCCCGATCCTGTAATCAGATGATTTTATAACATCGTCGGCACGTGAAACAAACCAGACATAACCATCGTTATCAACGTATCCTTCATCGCCGGTGTAGTAATACCCGTTCCTGAATCTTTCCGAATTTAATTTCTCATCATTCATATATCCTCTGAAAAGACCTTCTGGCATTCTTTTTATATCCACTGCTATAAATCCAACTTTTCCATTTTCAAGAATATTTCCATCTTCATCAACTACGCGTATCCTGTATGGTTCAATAGGTTTTCCAACGGACCCCTTCTTTATCATTTCCGGGTCGACATTTCCTATCATAAGTGTGCTTTCGGACTGGCCGTATCCGTCCTTTATCCTCACGCCTGTTTCGCGTTCCCACCGATTAATTATTTCCGGATTTAGTGGTTCACCTGCGGACGCTGCTTTCTTCAATTTGAGCTTTAGACCTGATATGTCCTCAAGCAAAAACATCCTCCAGACAGTAGGAGGCGCGCACAGACTCGTAATGTTAAACTTCTGCATTGCGTTAAGTGCCTCCCTGGCGTTGAATCTCCCGTAATAAAGGTTGAATGCGGTTGCACCGGCAATAAAAGGCGAATAATACGATGACCATGCCCATTTGGCCCATCCCGGGCTGCTTATGTTCCAGTGAACATCGTTTTTATTTAAGCCAAGCCACTTTACTGTTGTTTTGTGGCCAGAGGGATA
Organism: Thermoplasmataceae archaeon; assembly: GCA_031961165.1. GTDB lineage: Archaea > Thermoplasmatota > Thermoplasmata > Thermoplasmatales > Thermoplasmataceae > JAVRLS01. The sequence continues at coordinate 3,863 of JAVRLU010000061.1, read as the reverse complement.
CGAATCGTCATGTACAACCATTTTGGGTTTTCCTTCGGTTCCAGACGTGAAAAAAATAACATGTTCGTCACGTCTTTCGTCGTAGAAGCTGCCCATGGTATCAGCTTGGTCTTCTATGGAAGATACTGTAGCAGGGTCATCCACATCTATAACCTTTAAGCTCTCATCATGTATCTTTTCTCTTGAGCTTTTATCCACGAAAATTGCAGATGGCCTGACTGCGGATATCCTGTAATTGATGTCTGCTTCGGTCAGTATGGTTGCAGCCGGTGAATACGTAACTCCAATAGCTATAGAAGCCGTTATGACATGATATACTTCAGGGGAATTATTCATAAACACGATTATGCGGTTGCCGCTCCTGATACCATTTGAAAGCATATAATTCGCATATTTATAGGATTTCTTCAGCATATCGGAATACGTTTCCTGAGATTCTATTCCGTTACTGGAAGCAAATATTATGGCATTTTTTCCTTTGTTATTTCCCGCAATAACGTCTCTCACGAAATTATGGCCCATAATGTAACAATTTATAACCATATATAATTCTTTCCAATAACAAATATTTCTTTTATGTTTTGTATATTCTACTATAAATGTAAATAACTTGTTATAAAAATGCTCAGATGAATATTCAGGAATTTAAAGAATTTTAAATGGCATAACTGAAAAAACCGTGTGAGTCATATTTGTGAAACGTTTATTTTTCATAGCTGACGAAGGCCTTTACACGTATCGTTATTCGGGCGCTAAGATAAACTTAAATAAATTGCCACATTTGATATATGTAAAATGGTAAATAATATAGTTATAGAAAGGCCGGAAAAGGAGGATACGGAAGCTATAAGATCTATCACCTCCGATACCTGGAAAACGGGCCAGTATTACGATACTTATACCAGATATGGCAGGACGGGAACCATGGAGGATTACATCGGATACGTGATAGACAAATGGATAACGGATCGATCAGCTCTCGTTGCAAAATCCGGTGGAAAAGCCATAGGTATTATACATATAGAAAAACTTCCTGACGGCTTCTGCAATATCGGCGGACTGAGGATCGATTCTCGATTCAGAAAAAACGGCATCGGAACAATTCTTCTCAATGCTGCCATAGATTCCATAAGAGAGACGTCAAAGGGGGCAAGACTCTCAATATACTCATGGAACGTACCTTCCATGAATTTAGCAAATAAAAATGGATTCAGGAAGATAGACGAATTCAGAGTGATATCTGGAAGTTTTTGCAGGGAATCCGATGCGAATATTCCGGATATTTTACTGCAAACGGGAGGATATAAAAGGTACTCCGGCAAATTTTTTTGTCACTTTATAGACTGGAAGTATATATGCATGGTTCCGGATGAAATAATAAAGTATTATCCGGAATCTGAAATTATAATACCATCAGAAAAAACCCTTATAAACGTTATGCGCAACGGTGAGGAATCGGATGTAGTTATTGATGATGCGGAAGATCCATGTGAATTGATCCAAAAAATATCTGCTCTTGAAAAAATATCATCATTTTATATACGCAATAAAATTATAAATGGAAGTGAAGATATATTCAGGAACGAAGATGATCCAGTATATCTCAATATTTATGAAATGTGTTTTTCCTGATGATCTATAAAACTTAAATGCATGAATGGAATATTTGAATAATGATAAGGGTAACTGGCGAAAAAAAAATTGAAAAAAATATTGACAGAAATATGAAAATCAGCGAGATAGAGAAGGAACTTGGCATATCCGACGACAGTTATATGGTTGTGGTAAACGGGAAGCCATGCATGAACGATGAAGAGGTATCAGCCAGCGATGATGTTGTGTTCCTTGAAGTTTTTTCCGGTGGATAAATACACAAAATCAATCAAATATTGACTTTGAGAAAAATTTGTCAAGTATCTTCATTCTCGTCCCGTCCGTCGGGATATCAGTTATCTCTATGCTATTTCTGTAAATGTCAAGGTTCTTCCCGATTGAATACTTGCCTATATTTGTTCTTACTAATTTCTCTATGTCCATAGGTTCAGTTTCAATGTCCACATATATATTTTCACCGATTATGTAGGGGCCCCTGGCGGCAATTCCTGAGGTCCATTTGTCATAAAAATCAATGGCATTATCGATATCAACCGGCGGGCCTTTTCTTATATTAATCTTGTTGCTCTTGCACTTTCTGGACTCTATAAGAATTTCAACATAACTATCGATATTTATTTCAAATGATATTGGTTCCAGGCTAAACTCGTTCATTATTTTAAAAAGCGTATCCTTTAATCTAACTGCTTGAGGGTATATCACATCATCTGTTTTGTCAGGTTTCGGTACTCTGAAGATTTTTATGCACGTTCCCCGATCCATGTAAGCGATATTTCTTCCAGGCCTTTCAATCCTGAAGAAGCTTTCATCCTCATTCCTCATAAAGAGTTTTGATGCAAGCTTCATTTTCGATAAATTTTCAAGACTCACCGCAGCTCCGGCATTTCTGCCGGTATCAACTGGATCTATTATCACAACCGGTGAATCAAATTCCTTCCTGTTGTCTGGATAGACGAATCTTCCCTTTGTTTCAGAGAATTTCTTTATAACATTTGAAAAAGATCCGAAGGCTATTATCAGGAGTTCGCAGACGTAACCTGAAAAACCAGATACACTGACTTCTGAACCATAAACACCGACTGATTTCATGAATATTTTCAGGAGCCTGACCTCGTCGTGCTGATCACTCCTGAGTTTCTCATTAACGTACTGTGTATGCAGAATGGATCTGTCAACGGCACTTATTTTCTTTTCCCCAAATTTAATTTGAAAACACGGTACTATATCAATTTTAATTCCATCAATTTTACCAGATACATAGGGGTGTTCAGCATATTTTTCCTCGGCATCAGGAAGTACCGAATGCCCTATTTTTAAACCCTCGTGTTCCATGAATTCTTCACTATAACTTCTATCAAAAGCAATGAAAATATCAAGATCGCCATCCCTCAGGTTAGTATCTTTGGAAAATGATCCAACTACTTTCGGAACAGCATTTATCGCATTTTCCTGGCAATAAGATGATACCGAAGCCAGTACTCTGTTCGATATATTTTCTAATTTTCTCCTTTCTTCTAAAGTGGGCGAATATTTTTCAATGATTCTTTTATAATCAAGCATTTTGCTTAAGATCCATTATGGCCTGTGCCGGCTCGCCGTCTGCTTTTCTGAGTGCATCTTCAGCTTTCTCCCTTGATACACCGGTTTGTTCCATTACGAGTTTTATATCGTCGTCACTGAATTTTTCGACAGCTTTTTGGGGTTCGCTTTCCTTTTTGCTTTCCCTGAGCGTTCCTATGATCTGGAATGATTTTATACCCTGCGCCTCTATCATCTGGACCTGTGCATTGTCTATTATATAATCCTTATCTTTTCCCTTCATTATCACCTGTGTAACATCTGTCATATCAGTTGATTTTATGCCCATCTGAGCCATTAGTCTCTTCATTTCCCTTGAGTTCATCTTCCCGGGTATCATACTTCTTGTAATGGAGTAAGAATAAATAAAGTTAATGAAACAGGAACCCTATCAAATGTGTTCGCTACGCTGTACATATTTTTAAGTCATTACCGGCGCTAATTATGCGAATCCCGCCAGGCGTTTAAAACATCATATTTTCATATTTTGCGGTTTACAGTCTTTAAGCAAAAAGAAATGGATACCCAATGTTCCTGAAATGAAAAAATAATGGATACGCATTTAACAGAATTTTTCGGCCCTGAATCCTGATAGATGAGAAGATATCCATCCAGATATGACGATCCGCCGTCTGAATGATAAACTGCATAAGTATGCCGTGAGCCGGGAT
>JAVRLU010000060.1:0-5952 GCA_031961165.1 Thermoplasmataceae archaeon | reverse complement strand
AATACAGTACAATTTGATACGCAATGGGCTTAACCGTCGGGTTCGGAATGAGACCGGGTGTTTCCCCACTGCTATGACCGTTGCCAAACCTTTATCGATCTGTACTATATAAACATTGCTAAAGCAGGGAATGATCGGTTTCCTTAGGATAATTATTCATATAAATTCACGATTAATCAAGTGTACAAAACTTTAACGACAGGATAGTTTAAAGTTAAAATAGGATGAATGACTGTAAACTTATGAGTTTTATTATAGTCTCCAGCAGGTGCCCTCATTCCCATGACCGGATAGGGGCAAGGGAAGTCAGGAGGGAAAACGTGGGTGGAGTTGCCACGGCGCTCAGGAGAGCGATCTCAAAATATGGAGGTGAATGGATATGCTGGGGCGACGGAAAACTGGACAGCCGTTATATTGAAGAAAACGATGGCAATTACAGGATTTCAAGGGTTATACTGACTGCACAGGAAAAACACGGGTTCTACGACCTTTATTCAAACAGGACGCTCTGGCCCCTGTTCCACTATTTCAGGGAACGCGTACTGTACGGGGACAATGGTTTTGATGTTTACAGAAGCGTGAATGAGAAATTCGCAGAAAGGATAATAAGGGATGTCAAGGATGATGACGTGATCTGGATTCACGATTACCAGCTAACGCTTGTTCCCGGTATTTTAAGGTCAAGGGGCATCAAGAACAGGATAATTTTCACATGGCATATACCGTGGGTTGCGAAAGAGGTATTTGAAACGCTACCGCAGAGCAACTGCATTCTTGAAAGCCTGGAGAATGCAGATATTATAACGTTTCACACTGCAACTTACAGGAAGAATTATGAATCGCTATTTGCTGAAAGACCTCCCAACCATGTTTACGCAATACCTCTGGGAATTGATAACCGGTACTTTGAAAAAACAAAAGCTGCCCCTATGAACAGCTATATATTGAACAATAAGAAGATAATATTTTCAATAGACCGGTTGGACTATACAAAGGGCCTGGTCAGCAGGGTAAAGGCTGTTGAGAACCTCATAAGGAAACATGCGGAACTGTCAGGGAAATTTGTGTACATAATGATCGTCACGCCAAGCAGGACGACGGTTTCCGATTATATTTTAATGAAACACGAGCTGGAAATGAACATAGGCCGTGTAAATGGTGAATTTGGTGGTATCTCATGGATGCCCATCCTCTACATGTACAGGAAAATATCAGACAGGTCACTCATATCATATTACAGGACTGCGGATGTGGCACTCATAACTCCAATTATTGATGGCCTGAATCTCGTGAGCAAGGAATTTGTTGCCTCTACAGAAAAAGGTATCCTTATAATTTCAAAGTTTGCTGGCGCAGCCCAGTTCCTTGATGGCGGAATTACTGTTAACCCGAACAACCTTGATGAAGTGGCTGATGCCATTTACAGGGCGCTGAACATGAAAGAGGGCGAAATCCAGGAAAGGCTGAAAAGCATGAAAAGGGAAGTTGAAAAAAGGAACACAGACTGGTGGATAAAAAGGATCGCAGGCCTCGCCAGTAAATATAAAGAACCCGTTGGAAATGACATAAAGAATGAATGAAATACGGGAAATCATTGAAGCTTTGAAAAATTACAGCCCTTACATATTCCTTGATTATGACGGGACCCTTGTGCCCATAATCATGAATCCGGAGGAGAGTTATGCCGATCCAGATCTTTTATCGATCATTGAATCGATCAAAAAAAGGTATCGCACATTTATCGTTACAGGCCGTTCTCTTGAGGAGATCAGGAAGTTTCTTCCCGTTGACATAGACCTGATCTGCTATCACGGTGCATGCAGCGTAATAAACGGAAAGGAAAGCCGGATAGAGAATTTTGAACGGTATGTTGATGCATGCAGCGCCATATATGAAGAAACCTCAGGCTGGCCAGCACAGTTCCCCGGGCTGAGGATTTACCGTAAAAAACTCGCCGTGCTTTACCACACTGGCCTGATGGACCAGGATCTGAAGCCAGATCTGAAGGCAAGACTGGATCGCATAGCAGCGAAGTATGGAATGGAAATATATACAGGTAAAATGATCTATGAATTCAGGGTTCCTGGAGTGAACAAGGGAAATGCGATAAAAAATATTAGGGGTAATCATCCAGCGCTCATAATTGGCGATGATGAAACTGACGAAAGCTCATTTGAGGCCAATAACGACCCGTATGCGATCACGGTAAAGGTTGGATCCGGAGAAACAAGGGCCAGGTACCGGATCGAAAATTACATTTCAGTGAGGGATCTTCTCAGGGGTATAGTATAGCTATTCTTCCTAAATATCATACACGCCTGAAGCTGTCAACTTCCAGTACATCGTAAAGATCTGTTCTCCTTCCTTTCAGAACAGGTACCTCATTAAGGTATCTGTCCACAACGGACATGTCAAGGTCTATCTCCATCGTGCTCTGTTCTTCCCCCATTTCTGCAATGATTTCACCATACGGTGAAACAACCATGCTGTGGCCCGTGAAACGCGGGCCTGTCTGCCCCGATCCTATGACATATGCGCCGTTTTCTATTGCCCTGGTGATCAGGAGGTTCTTCCACTGATCGTATTTCCTGTTCCCGCGGAACCACCCGGCCTGGTATATGAGGATCCTTGCCCCCCTTAGCCTGAGGATCCTAGCCATTTCAGGGAACCGGAGATCATAGCATATCATAGTTCCGGCATATTCATTTCCCACGAGGAATGGGCCAGGAATCGACGATCCGCGCTCATAGATCATGCTTTCCCTGAAATTGAAGGCATCAAACAGGTGGGTTTTCCTGTATTTCATGATCATTCCGTTCCTGTCTATCATTATTGATGTATTGAACGGCTTAAGATCAAAACTGTTCTTTTCGGCGATGTTTATTAGAAAACTGAAACCCCTTTCCTTCGCCATGTCAGAAAATTTTCTTACGAACGGCCCGTTGCTGTCCTCGGCGACAGCCCTTATATCCTCTTTTCCATTGAAATCCGGAACATACATCTGATATTCCGGGAAAATGACAAGATCGGAGTTCTTAATATTCTGGACCATTTCTAATGATCGATCCATATTTTCCTCTTTATTGCTTCCTGATTCGATCTGCACAAGGGAAACTTTCAAAACATCACCATAATGGTTAATGGCATATGCATTTAAATTATTTTTTAAACTTCGTAAATAAATCAAGACGAATATTTTTTAATCATTATTTCGCTGAATGAAAAAGCCAGCCGTTTTCAGGATTTTTTTCGGCTTAACCTATTCATGGCGTAGTCCCTGCATGACCTGACAAAATTTTCAGGTATCCTTTCATTTGAAGCAAAATGTATATGCGCATAGGATGCCACAACATTGGGAGAAAGGAAGCCATCAGCCTTTTCCCTGCTTCCGTATTTTAGCATGAATGGATGGTCCACATCGGTATGATCGGTTATATCAGAATAGTGGAACTCGTGCCCCCTTGCCGTGTCCCCCTTTTCCATGATGATGCTTGAATTTATCGCTTCTATTTCACGGTATCCCATGGTAAGCTTATCTGTCATGGCTGCACTGGCCGGAATTATACCTGCACCGGGAATTTCAGTGCCATCCTTCAGGATTATATTCCTGCACAGGAACATGTATCCTCCGCATTCTGCGTACGTAGGCATGCCATTGAGAATTCGATCCCTAATGCTGCCAGTCGAAATCTTATTTTCGGCCAGCTTTCTGGCAAAGACCTCGGGGAATCCTCCGCCTATGTACAGGCCATCTGCAGTATCAGGTATCTTTTCATTCTTGAGCGGCGAGAAATAAACAATTCTTGCCCCACGTTCCCTCAGCATCCTGAGATTCTCCTCATAATAGAAATCGAAAGCTTCATCGTATGCAACCGCAATCGTCACATCAGGTGCCGCAGATTTTTTCGCCTGCCCGGAAATGGGGGAAAGCTGGCCTGACATGCCGGAAATTTCCAGTATCTTCACCGTATCGAGATGCGATCGGGTCCTCAGCGAATCATAATAGCCGTTCATGTCTTCGTATTCGTTTGACTGCACAAGCCCGAGATGCCGGCTCCCGAGCTCAATATCTTTTCGCTTTTCCACGTAACCGATCACGGGAATTCCCGTAACGGATTCAACCGCCTCCTTAACCATAGAATAATGCCCTTCGCTGCCAGCCCTGTTCAGGATGAATGCGGCAATGCTGAAACCATCTGCCATTTTCACAAAACCTTCTGCAACCGCAGCCGCTGATCGCCCCATGCCTGAAATGTCTATGACGAGGATAACCGGTGTCTTTAAAATTCTCGCAATATCCGCTGTGCTCCCGCTGTCACTTAAACTGGAAACACCGTCATAGAGGCCCATGACGCCCTCAATAACCTGCATATCAAAATTTTTGCCATTTTCAGATATCATATCTACGATTCTTTCCTTCGGCATCATCCATGAATCTATGTTATCGCATGGTATGCCGGTTATTCTGGAATGAAACCCAGGATCGATATAATCCGGCCCGACCTTATAACTTTTAACGCTGATGCCGTGATCGATAAGATCGAGCATCACCGCCATGGTAACAGTTGTTTTTCCGGCATTGCTGCCCGTTCCGCCTATTATAATCCTTCCGCCTTGCATTGTACCATGTTTATCCAAAGTAACCCAGGTCTTCCTTCGTGGCCTTGTTTGATATCTCTTCCTGCATCTTTCCGGTGATCTGCTCTATCTGCTGGCTCCTCCTCTCTATGTCATCCATGTCAACGTTTATACCAAGGTGGTTCTTCAGCACTTTCAGGATCCCCATTGCACTCTTTGGATCCGCAAAATAGCCGGATGTTTCTCCCATCAGGCAGGCTCCCTTGATTTTGAAAAGCTCCTTACCGAGACCCAGGAGCAGTCCTGCTGAACCTACGATTCCGCCCCCGGGTTCGCCCTTCGGGAATACTACGCCGCTCTTCTCCAGATCTGGAACCTGCCTGGAATCGGTAACCGCACCAAGAACCCTGGGATTGTCAACGATCTTCCCTATGCTGTAACCGCCAAGGGTGTATATTGTTGACACCTTAAGGGCCTTCATTATATTGAGTACTTCGTATGAAAGCTCATACTGTGCCTCCTGGGTGCTTCCCTGGAAGTCACCGGCCAGAACGAGTATATCGTGCTTCCCCTTCATTTTTTTGTAATATATCGAATTCCTTACGAGGTGTACTTCATTATTGTCATTTATGAATACCTGGGGTGGCAAATATTCTGAAAATATGTCATACATCTTTTCCATTTCAAGCTTCTCTATGATATAATCTGCGGCTATCTTCCCCACATTGCCTATTCCGGGGAGCCCTCCTATCATTATGGGGCTCTTCAGTTTGATATCCTTATATTTTACTGTTATTATCTTCTCCATAAACATCACCCATCATATCCCTGACCTTATATTTTTGAAATTTATCCGCCGGTGAATACCTCGGGGGGATTGCAATTACAGTTTCCCTCCCGCAGACAGGACATTTTTCCTGCATGGTGTACAGCTTGCAGTACTTGCATTTCCTTATAAGAGATTTCATGCCTTAGAAAACTCCACATTTATCTGCTCTTTCTTGGCCCTGTCATTTACAAGCTGGACAAATCTCTTCATAGTATCTTCGGCCTGTTTATAATCTTTATCTATTACTAATAATCTGTATCTGGGTGCACCAACATACTCAATGCTGCATCTGTCATATTCGTCTGGAACGTCGAAAATCCTCTTGATGCGGTCTATGCCGTCCGATGCGGTGGAATAAGCCTCAAAATACCCGGTTATGGACACCTCCGGAGTTGATATGTTTTCTTTTGCAATCTGCACGAACGCCTCTTTCCAGTCTCCCTGAACATCCGGGAGCCAGTTTTCAGATGATGCCGCGCTTTCAAATGCAGAATAAAGCGTTCCAAAAGTGTCAACAAGATAGGAACCGAAATCGTCCCTGCACT
>JAVRLU010000059.1:0-6059 GCA_031961165.1 Thermoplasmataceae archaeon | reverse complement strand
TGTTCGTGAGAATTGCAATTGCCGGTTCCATTCGATGCTTATAAAAAGCAGGAATACTGGCTTCAATATCCAGTTCAGATCCTCGAAAATGATAAACTAAAAACAATCATTGAAAAATAGGATAAAATGATAGATATAAAAAAATTTTTATCTCCTTATTTTAATAGCCATCGCTATAAGGGATCCGAATATCAGTGCGACAACCGCTGCGATTATTATATAATAGTACGCTGTCGAAGCTTGTATTACCGCTGGTTTCTGAACTACGCTAAAGTATGAAGTATATTTTGCTGAGTTTCCGTCCGGGCTTTTAACAGAAAGCGTTACTGTGTAATTTCCATAGGAAGGGGCAGTGAAAGATATTATATCGGTACCTGTAACATTCTTTGTCAGCACATTTCCCGCACTGTCGTTTATGTATAACACTGCTATCGTATTATAACCGGAATAAGAAAATGATATGCTTATGTTGCTGCTTGTCGTGGATGTCGAATTGATCGGAGTCAGGATACGGGCTGTTGGTGTGTATTCGTTCATCGGAACGTTGACAAAAGACGCATTCACCGATGATGAATATCCGAAGGCATTCGTAACTGTGAGCACTGCCGTCAGGTTTCCATAGGGTATGTACGATCCATTAATCTGAACAGAACCTGATCCGTAGGCTATCGGCACGCTGACAATTACATTATTTCCACTGTACAGATTAAGGGTCTCAGAGTACATATCGTATATATTCATATTCGTTGAGTAAGATATCGTAAACTGGCCGGAAACATAGGAAGATGATACTGATACATCGGCTGTTGGCGTAGCTATTGATTGGCCAGCGTAATAGAACTGGATCGAAGAACTGTATTCAATACCGTACGTATCGTTGAAGAATATGTTTAACGTATCGTTTCCCGTGGGTATGCTGTTATTGAGTCCAAATACATATTCACCTTCGGATTCCATAACTGCACTGCCTAACTGTCCGAAGCTGATGTTTTTCATGCCGTTCACGTTGTACCACATATAGTTGATGTATGCACTGTCCTGGTCGTAGAATTGCGTGCTGAATGATGATTGCCCCGATAATACCGTTTCTCCAAGCACGTTGGTTCCCGTGCCGGTTTCAATGGAAGATACCGATGGATTCGTACCAGCAACAAGGACAGGCATGTACGTTATACTGCCATCTATCTGTGTCCCGGATATCTCCCTGACTTCCGGGGCACTGTTGTTCTGGATGCCTATATAGTAGAGACCCTCTGGAAGATAGTTGGGTATATGTATATCCAGGTATCCGGTACTGTTCGTCATCGCCGATGTCCCTGGTATCATCACGGTGTGCGTGCTCGGGCCGTAGAAGTTAATGCTCCCGGGCACGTAGATAGCCGCCTGCGAAATATTCTGCGTTGTTGAGAATGTAAGATCTTCCCCCTGCCATACTGGCAAATATGGTAATCTATAATAATAAATCAGGTATTCTTCGAATCCATTCGTAGGAGTCATAGAACTCTGCGGTGTGATCACAAATTCGGTCTTATTCATCATACCCGAATAATAGACGTAAACGAATACCGTCGTGTCCTTATAAACGTTCCATGTGTCTATTAACGCTTGCCCATTCAGGTTTGTCAGACCGTAGGATATGGTATTATTTTCCATATACCTCACTATTTTTGTTTCATTCGTCATGTTTGTATTCAGGCTATTGTTGTATGATAGTACTACCAGCGCGTTATATACAGGATTTCCATCGTATGAAACATTTACCTGCTGCATGTTCGGTTCCATTGGCGGTTCCAAAATATCGGAGTATGCAGCCGAACTGTTGATTGGCGTTTCGTTTCCAGTGAACATTGCCGGGAATCCTCCCATGAGGTATTTATAAGATACGGATACGCTAAGGTTTTTCTCAAGCTTTAATGATGAAGTGGCATTAGCCACGGGCTTATCCGTTATCCAGGCATCGGAGTATGAGAAAATACCATCGTATGTGCCGTTCAACTGCAGGAAACCGCTTTCGTTGAAGGTTGATGCGTATATCTTAAGTTTGCCATTTTCATATGTGTAATTGTATGGTCCGGCCCTGCTGGAATTCGTCATTGTGATTGGCGTAAGGGATCCGGCTGGCATAAATGATAGATTGATATCTTTAGGATCGTTTTTAATCGCCTTGGCTGATCCGGAAACGTTGAAGGTGTAATTCGTACCGTAATATAACCCGGATGGCATGGACATTGTTATGGTATCCGATACTGTTGTGTTTCCCGTTATGTTTCCGGTGAGATTGAATGGCTGGGATAGAATCTTCTCAAGATCGATCTTAAAATTTTTGACGTTTATGGTCCCCCATCCGGTAAGCATACTGTAACCGTTATCAGTGGTCCAGTAATTTGACGGGTAATTCTGTGCCCCATCAAGCGTATAGCTTTCATTCACCATATAGGCGCTGAGGCTGTTTGTACCATTGCTGACAAAGAAGTATGGATTCGGCATGCTGTTCGGATTTTGCATGTATTCGTTTCCCAGTGTATAGATAAGGGGGTTTATGTCACCAAGGTATGCCTTGTGAAGTGTTTCATTTATATAGCTCATAACATCAGCAAGCATTCCGGCCGTTGTTGGCGTGGCTTCACTTGTCCCTCCGAAGAACCATGATCCCCAGTCACCATCAATGAGTTCGGTCTGGTTGAACCCGGCTTCTGCTGAAAGCTGAGCTTCGCTCATACGGCCGGTGTTCGGAACGAGGTATCCATGCTGCCAGTACGGTTGTGTAAAGAATATTGATAGAGCCGCACTTCCTGCGGATGTCTGTATAACCTCGGGCGTTCCATCGCTTATAACGTATTCGTTGTTATCCCAGTACTGCTGGGTAAATCCGTTGTCGTGGTTTAGGCCTATGTTGACTACATTCATTGTGAGGTTTGGCCAGTAATATGGAGGTGCACTGCTGTAATTTGCCGTTCCAAATGTTACGTTAAAATTGGTGTAGTTCCCAGTAACAGGGAATTCGATTCCAGTGGCATTAAACATTGTAACCTGGTCCCCGCCTATTCCTGTAACCCATGGCGATGTTCCCGGGAACTCACCTGATATACTATTCGTATAACCGTCGTAACCTCCAGAATCACCAGTTGCTGCAACTATTGTTGATCCTCTGGCATCAAGGAGCATGAAGAGCTCGTTCATGAACTCCCCGCTCTGCCATGATGGGCCATAGAGACTCCACCATGTATCTTCAGATCCTGACCAGCTGTTCGTTATTATCTGTGGAACATTCGTCAGATTCAAAAGATTTTCATATGCATGGTCAAGTGCAACTGTGCTCAGTGAAGGTATTGCCATGATGTCAAGATGTGCGTCAGGGGCCATCGTTGCCGAGTACTCTGTGTCAAGCGTGAATTCACCGAGGTATCCATCGGTGAACGGCACGTATCTGTTCGGAGAAGGATTTGGCGGAGCCGCATGGGTCATGCCACTTGCGTTCAGGAACGTAACCCTATCAAGAATCTGAGAAGAATTTCCAAATACTTCCTTCCCGTACTTGAGCATATCGTTATAATTCCATGCTGGATAAGCTGTTGTTTGGTTATAATAACCAGTTCCCATTACTATTGCAATTGTTATTCCTGTTCCGTTGACCCCCGGAGTTTTCGCTGATCCGTTAAAGCCCTCTGCTGCACCGTAAATCCACGGGAGATCCGAAGGAAATAGGGCCTGGAACGGTGACGTATTCTGTATAACCGCTGATCCTGGATATGGGCCGTTTGTTACCGGCAATTGTGCCCATACATATTTTTTCGCATAAAGACCGACCACATCAGTGTGATTAATATAATTCTGGTCAGCCGATGGGAGTGCTGATCCCTCCGGAGAAGCGGCAATCTTACCGGAAAGCGTTGGATAAACTGGGTTTGAACTCATCTGTACGTTTGAGAGCCCGTCGACTGAAGCTACATATGTGGCTATTGATGATGGAATTGATATATCGTTTAGATTTGAATAGAGATATTCCCCCTTTGAATTCAGGAATTCATACATATTGGCGTGAAAGGCAGAATCCGCCATTGATACGTTCCCGGAGAGCTCGACCATAAATGGCGTCTTCTGTATTATCTTAAAGCCAAATTCGGAATAATAAGAGGAAACCAGATTTCCAGCATATTGATTCCCGAACATCCTCTCGATCTGTGGATAAGTTAGCCATTTCTGGTAGACCGGGCTTCCTGGAGTAGAAAGTTCAGAGATGTAGGATTCTGCGCGGCTCATATTATTGATCTTGAATCCAATAATAATATTCAGATGCGTATTGGCATTCATGGGGGAAACCGGTATGAATCCCTGCGATTCTGCATATTCAGTCATTGTATCATTTGAATATACCGGCTTTCCGGGATTTTTAAGAACTGATGCGACCGAAACTTCAGGCTTCTGGGCCGGGGTCTGCTGCATTTCGGAAAAAACCGCGAACGCCGACAGTAGCATTATAGATGCCACAAGCGTGGCAAATATTATCTTGATATGCTTATCCATGTGTAAGTGAGATGATATAATATATTTTAATTTTTGTATATCGAGAAAATTGTCGATTTTTGTTAATCTACTCACAATAAATAGCCCATTTTTATATACTAAGCTGCATTGGAATTTATTTAAATTGGAAAATCTGGCCGATTTTAAATCGATAAAAGGATAAGCGCAAATGCACGCATAAAGGATCATTTTCTCGAAGAAGTTGCCTGAATTCTCTTCAGTACAATTCTTATGGTTATAATGAAAGCTGCCAGAATGATTATATAGGGGATCCATGTCTCGAGAAGGGCCGATGGGTTGTATTTTTCCAGGTATATTGTCCATGATTCAAATGTTCCCGCAAGTAGAAGCTCCAGTCCCACAAGGAGCCATACAAATAGTGCCCTCTTAAGCTCGGTTTTAAATGTCTTCCTGAACAATGAACCTATTAAGAAAATGCCTTCTGTAGCTGCAATTGCATATGATGGCAGTTCTAACCACGAATAGGGAAGGAACAGTAATGAGAGAAGCGCAATAGGGCCGGTAACACCATCCATCACAGCAAGTGCATCCAGGATAACTGCAGTTCCGTATATTGAGATAAAAAAGAATATCTGGCCTATGACCGGAATCACTTCAATAGTTGCGATTTCATAGTTGTGCGAAAATATTGAGACAGCCCTCAGGAAAATTGGTTCATTCCTTATCGAAGACAGCTCAGGCTCGCTTGAATTTGAAAGCGAGGCAGCCGTAGCGTGGCTCATTGGAATTGAGGACACGAAGAACATGAATATAAGTTCAACAATAAAAATACCGATTGTGAAATAAATACGTTTTCTATTAAAAATAGAGGCAAAGACAAGCGGCCAGGAATCGCGATCCGGTTTATTTAATTTAAAACCGCAGACAGGGCATTCTCTCGATCCAGGAGGGATTACCGAACCGCATACCGGACAGATGTCGTCTTTGGAATCCATATACCACCATTTATATGTTTTCAGATTACTTATTGAATGTACTATTCAGTATTATAATATCTTCCTCGAATCCCCAATGCAAATTAACTTAACTATTTTTTGTTTTCAGTAGATTCTCAATTTTTAACCGGAAAAAATTCCAGAAAAATTTACCTGTTTACGGTTCACTTGAAGATCCTGAGAGGTACGCTTTCCCTGTAAAAAGCGGGGAATACGCGTCCAGAATGTTAGAAAATTATATCGGGGTGAGATACGTCGTATACTTAGTATCGGACACCTTTCATACTTTGTTCTGTAAACTTCTTCCAACCTTGTCTATACTTCCGTAACTGAACATTATGGGCAAAGAATGCAATTATTTGGTATATTATAATGAACCTTTAATGGATCGGTATTTACATATTTGTGAATGAAAGATCATCGGCAAAGTACTGAGAAATGAAAAAACCGTATTATGCCAGAAATCCAGCCTGGAATGCTATCTAAATAATATGAGCTGATTTTTAAAAAAAGATGCGGGAAATCCGCAAAAAATAGAAGAAGTTCAGAATAATTTTTGTGATTCAAAAACTTCGTATT
>JAVRLU010000058.1:0-6696 GCA_031961165.1 Thermoplasmataceae archaeon | reverse complement strand
AAATGTTATTCGATTTAATGCGAAATCCGTATTGAATGTAAAAATACAGGAAAGCGAGATCGCCAATTCCTATTTGAAATTCTCCTAGTTCCGCCCGCAATAGAAGAATCAATAAGCATTTCCGGTACTGTTTCCCGCATGAATATATTGAATCAGGGTATCTAATAAATTTTACTGGTATTATAGAATATCGTAAAAAGTATCATCTCTCTCTTATCAAAATCCTTAAATAGTATATAGACATATAAACATCTGACAATGCATGAGTGAAGCGAAAAAATGGCATGGAATTGACCGGAGCCTTGTGACATGGTATCCATCAATAGATTCTACGAAATGTGACAGTTGCGGCTGGTGTATTTTAACCTGCGGAAACGATGTCTATAGATGGAGCACTTCAGAGGGCAAACCAATTGTCGCTAATCCCGGTAAATGTGTAATCGGCTGCACCAGTTGCGGAAAACTCTGTCCAGAGGAAGCAATCAGTTTTCCTGAAGATCCCAAGAAATTCGTTAAGGATGTTATCACTAAATACAAAATATTTCCGGCGGTGAAAGATGACCTCAAGGTAAGGCTGGAGAAATTTCCATCCCACGCCCTGCACTCTATGGAGGTGACTCAGAATGGCAGATAATGCTGTATCGAATCCATTTGCAGTCTGGCACGGTATGGATAGAACCCTGATAGACTGGCATCCCACAATTGATGAGAATAAGTGTACAGGATGTGGAATGTGCGTTGTTACCTGCGGTGAGAAACGCAATGTGTTTGGATATGATCTTGATAGGAGAAAAGCTGTGGTAATGAATCCAGAGAACTGTATGGTTGGGTGCAACAACTGCAGTGTTGCCTGCCTCTGGAACGCAATATCTTTTCCATCGGCCGATTATGTGCGAGAAATGGCAAAGAAAGTTCCTGAGGAAAGGATCAAGATGGAGTTACAAAAGAAATTTGAAACCAATCCTGCACTGCTGGAACAGTCATGAATGTCGGCAGCCATTTAACCTGAACACTCACATTTTTTATGAAACATTTGAAAATTTATATTGTATTGAGAATATCCTGAAAACCTCTCTCATTAATTAAGAAACGTATCGGTACGGATCAGGAAGAGTAGAAATCATTGTTCCAGAAATACAAGAGTATTTACATTCAATTGTGGTATAAAATATCCTGCCCATGTAAACAATCTTACCGATTTAGTGTCATTTTAATAATATAAAAATGCTCTTATATTAAAAATAGAAATCATATTTGAATAGTCATGGGACCTTTTTCAATTTCTTCAAGAATTCCCGAATGACAATGCTTGAAATGGTAAGAGACTCTGTTTCTTTTCATTATTGTTTTACATATGGCACACGAACATATCTAACCTTGATTGTAATCGTCTTCCTCAAGTTCTATCAATCCCTCATATTCTAAACTTGCGATCAGTGAGACCGAAGTCATGCCCTCACTTTCCTATGCGGTTTCTCTTCCCTTGCCATGCTGATCCAGTTTTCTCCATTTCAGGTTTACAAACCATTCGATTACGAAAGCCACTGAGCTTGCGATGTGGATGAAGTACGAAGGGTTTATTGAAATAACTATATTCATATGCAGGTACCGTGGGACACACGGGAATTCACGCCTGATAAGCCACCCGATATGAACGATAGAGGATGGATCAAGACATTCGGATCGGTGAAGAAGGCACTGTTCGTGAAGCAGGAATCTCCAGTCGCTTGTGATGGAGAGAACGTCAGTATACCAGCATCCATGACATATATTACAATATGAATTCAACTGGATCATTAAATCGTGATGGTAAACACGACTGCATTTCTTACAGCGCGGGGTATGACTCACAGATCATCCTCACCTGTGGGCTTTATTTGTGTTCTGTTAACTGGCCTTCTGTTTATTTTCCATTCATATTTATCTCCTTGAGGTTGTGTGGGAGGATATAAACTTCTTTTTGTGAAACCTGCAGTTGTGCAAGCTTAATTATTTATATTTACATAAAAATCTATACACTATTTCTAAATGGTGCAGAACCTTTTCAGTTTTACAACAATTAGTTACCCTATTAGAATTCTGACAGAGATTGTATTACTATACGACATATACTGACATGCCTATGCAAAAATAATTGCAGGGAATTCACCGAAATTTGCCCATACAAGCTTTAATTATTGGAAACGCGATTGGCATAATTGTGATTATCTTGATAAAAGGGATAAAGCTTTATGTGCCATATAGGTTCATTAGAGAAAAAGATTTACATAAACCATTTTCTTCAAAAGACCCATTGATGGATAGATATCCATTAAATTATTATTACAGTGAACATCACAGAAAAAATGCAGCAACCATTGTAAAAGTTAGAGATGAAGATATAGTTTGTGTTGCGCTGATTTACACTAATTATTACCCTAAGAATTTTCCTTCGTCATTTGTCAACCGGGAAAATTCTCTTTATATAGATATGATTTCTAATAATGATTCATCAAAAAAGATTAACTATTTTGAAGGAGCAAGCATGCTATCTACCATTGGAAAACTTGCTCTTGATTTGAACAAAAAATATGTCTTTCTAGAAGCGGATGGGGTTAATTTAGACCGTTTAGCTGGATATTACATAGGGATTCTCGGTTTCAAGAAATTTCAAAATGAATATTATAGCAAAGAATGGGGCGGTTATTTACTTCCTCTTTATATTTTAGCTCAAGATCTCTTTGAAAAATTTTTATAATGACATTCTAATAGTAAATTCATTCTTTTTTTAGGCCTTTCCAAATAATTCTTTGTTACTTGAGTACATTAAAAAATTAACTATTACCAGGTGTAATTGGATTTTCGGGGTCATTCACGATCTTAACATCACTTTGTTTCACTCCGTGTCCGGCAGTGATTACTACATTCTTTTCTTGATCCCTCATCATACATATTGTACTTATGTTTTTCTTAATTCTTTCATTTTCTCTTAGCATAGTTTCCACAACTCTTGATCTATTCATTTTTCTTAGATTTGACTCTATTGCAATCGCTTCGAATAATTCCTCTGATATCGATATAGTAATTTTCACAGTTTTCGATACTCCAATTTTATCTGCCATTTTCTTACCCTGGTCATAGTATAGTAATATTATTAATAAAAATATCTATAATAAAAATGTGAAATTTACAAGTAGATAATCAATGCGCAAAGATGAAGATGGGCAATCACCGGTATAGTCGTCAAGGGATATTGTTACAACAACTCTCGATATTTCGAGAATACTGTGTATCGGTACGGAAAATGATATCGACAGAGTATTTCATGTTTTCTATCGCAATGATCGAAAATGAATACTTTCAACTAAGAGTTGACACCTATAAGATTTCAGATATGATATTAAATAAAACACTCATCTATATATACGAACCGGCTTTGCCTTCGTTCTCCATCTTATAGATTTACTGAAGAATCCTCCTTCAAAAACGCTCTAAATAGTTTCTCGCCAATTGTGTAACGCTATCAGGGTTACTCTCTATTTCCTGTAACAAGAAACCTAGATTATTCAGATAAATCTCCCCTGTTATTTCACTGCGGGTTCTTATATTTTCGATATAGTATTTTACACGCTGGTTCTTCATTAATCCTGCATACTTTTTTTGCCATGAAACATATACGTATAGTTAAATAAAATATTTTATATACAATTGTCTGTAAATATATGAGAATTCCGACGATATAAAACCCGGAGCACAAATCCCCACACGCATGTGAATTGGTCGTATCACACGATTCCCGTTCAAAGGTGAAATCCAGAATGAATTGATAAAATGTGATGATCAAAGAAATATAGGTGGGATACCATAACGTAATGATTCACTTGGAAAATCTCGGGATTATGTTTGATAAAAGAATAGATCGATTGAAAAAGGATATGGACGGCCCCATTGTGATAACGGGAAGCACGAATATTTTTTATTTTTCAGGATTTATGGCCAACGGCATTGACAGATTGATCGCCATGGTCGTAGACGATGATGGCACGTATTTGATAGTTCCGGCCCTGCATGCAAATGAGGTGGATCCGATCAGGGATCGCATGAACGTTATAATCTGGAACGATGGTGAGAATCCCGTAAATATAATAAAAAAGTTAACAGACGGAAAGAAGATATACGTTGAGGGATCAATGCCCGCAAGGATATACAGGTCGTTGAATGGAACATCTTTAGAACTGATAGACGACAGGATAGCAGATATGCGTTCTGTTAAGGATCAGTATGAAATCGGCTTCATTGAGAAGGCAGCAGGTATTGCTGAGAAGTCCCTTTCGGAAACTATAGAATATATCCATGAAGGTGTAACAGAAAGGGAAATTGCATCAGCGATCGAGAGAAAGTTCGAAGAAAACGGCGCCGAAGGTATAGCTTTCCCAACCATCGTAAGCTTTGGCGAAAATGCTGCGAATCCCCATCACATGCCGGATAGCAGGAAGCTGAAGATGAACGAGGGCATTGTTATAGATTTTGGCTGCGTTTATAAAAATTATCGTTCAGATGCCACAAGGACCTTCTTCTTCGGAAAACCGGATTCAAGATTCCTGGATGCATATGAAACAGTCAGGGAAGCACAGCATTCAGGATGTGATTTCGCCAGTGTATCCGTCTCTGGAAGAGAGGTGGATCAGCATGTCCGGAATATCATAGAAAACAAGGGCTACGGTAAGTATTTCACACACAGGACCGGGCACGGGATCGGGCTTGATGAGCATGAAGATCCGTACGTTGATTCAAACAATGACAGAAAATTCAGGCCAGGAAACTGCATAACAATCGAACCCGGAATATATATACCCGGGGCCTTCGGCATACGTATTGAGGACATCGTGGTAATAGGCACCGAAAAATCGAGGAATCTCAGCAAATTCAGCAGGGACCTGATGCGGATATGATGCAGATTATTTTTTTGCCTTTTTGAGACTTCCTGTATTTGTAATTTTATGAATAAATGTCTATTAGAAAAGAATATATATTAATTAATCAATATCATACCACGGCAAAAATATTGATCGATGTATCTCATGTATCAAAGAGGGGATCTTCGCTTCGTATAACGGTCCCGAAACGTGTAATAGAGAAGATGAAAATAAAACCGGAAGATATAGTTGGCTTTTTTGAAGAGGATGGAAAAATATACATAGAAAGGATAGAATAATCGCATCAGAAATTCAAATCGGCTGATTCGACAACCTTTCTCGCCGGATCTATCATCTCATTGATTATCGATGATACGGCCGCCTTGAGATCAGCTGGATGTATTTCGCCCTTTTCATATGCAGTTCTGAAGCTTTCGAAGTTTTCAACGGTGAAGTTTCCCGATGATCTGTTTATTGTTACGGAATCGTGATAATATGGTATTATAACATATTTCAGTATATCAGTAACAGGATTGCCCTCGGTTACTCCAATCGGACAGTATGCTGATCTTATCTTTTTCTCTATGGCCTTCTCATCGTCTGAAATGAATATTGCGGATGATGGATCGCTCTTGGACATCTTCACGAATGAATCCATCCTCTGGTTTCCTTTGAGGCTGCTGATGAGCGGGCCATGCACGGAAACAACTTTTTTCATCTTAAGCCGATCCGAGATATCCCTGGCGAGCATGTGCGCATGGCGCTGATCCATGCCGCCAAATGCTATGTCGACCTTGAGGTGGAATATATCGGTGACCTGCATAACCGGGTAAATATACATGCCAAAATCCTTTGCCGCATCCCCCTCCGTGCGCCCCATTATCGGCAGGGCCCGGTTGATCCTTGGAAGCGTGGTGCTCTTGGCAGTCCTGATGAATGTTTCCCAGTAGGATTTATCTGACACAACATCTGATGCCCATATGTATTCCGCTCTGTCAAGGCCCTCGGCGATCATCGATCTCTTTAGGAGATTACCGCTTTTTTTTATCGAATCAAGATTTCCGTCAAGCTTGTTGTTTATCATCGCGTGCCAGTCTGCCAGGAGGATGTATATCTTCATCTGGTCCTGCAGTTCAGCTAGTTTCTTCGGCCACAATAGCGCAGTTCCTATATGCGGCATGCCCGAGGGCTCGAATCCTATGTACGCCGTTATATCCTTCCTTTCTGCAAGGGCTTCCGCCTCCTCCTTAGTAACGATCTCTTCCATATTGCTGTAAAGTTTATTCAGATCCATATTTTCACCACAACCTGCCTTGAATCCAGATCAGGGCCAGTCAGCAAAAATGCCGCATAGTGAAATCGGTATATATTATAAAAATTTGACCTTATAAAATCCATAATTAACCCGGCAAGGAATACGCTTCATAAAGAAATCTTCAATTTGAGTGTTTTTACGATTTGGTACGGATCGATCGATACGGAGTATAACGGTTACAGCAAAAAACGGGTTAATTAATGTCTCATTTTTCAGGATTCCTGAACCGGAATCATGAACAGAAAACTTTTTTCATGTTGTCTGCGATAGGGTATGGATGAAACACGTATGCGGCAAAAAGGTTCAAACGTTACTTCCAGTTCTGATTCTCATAGCCTTTTTTACCGCAATATGGTCAGTAGTTATCGTGCAAAAATATTATGCGATGAATTCAACGGTATTCGATCTCGGTGTCAGTTCTGATATGATGTACCAGTTCATTCATGGCCCTTCGATCATTTACCAGTTCGAATCAGGATCAATTGC
>JAVRLU010000057.1:0-7015 GCA_031961165.1 Thermoplasmataceae archaeon | reverse complement strand
GCATAAACAGGTATGCAGAACAGCAAAGGATTTCTGAGATTAAAATGGGCATCGGATCATATGCCTGTTATAGGGGAAATAAGGAAGCGCTTTATGGAAGAAAAACCGTTTAAAGGCATAAAGGTTGCAATGGCCCTGCACGTTGAGGCAAAAACCGGGATATTTGCACTTTTGTTGAAGGAGGGCGGGGCTCAGGTTCGAATGTCCTCATGCAATCCCTTAAGCTCAGACGATTCCGTCGTATCTTCTCTTAAAGAAGACTATGGAATGCAGGTTTTTGCAAGGAAAGGAGAAGATGAAAAGGAATACTATGAAAATTTAAATCATGTGCTTGACGTGAACCCGGATATTATAGTCGATGACGGAGGGGACCTTACAAAACTTGTGCATACTGACAGATCCGATCTTGCAAAGGGCATAATGGGAGGAAATGAAGAGACTACGACAGGTGTTGTAAGGCTTAAAGCAATGGAAAAGGCCAATGTGCTTAAATTTCCAATGTTTGATGTCAATGATGCCAGCATGAAGCATCTCTTTGACAACAGGTACGGCACTGGGCAGAGCACGCTTGATGGAATAATGAATGCTACGAATCTCCTCATAGCAGGGAGGAACATAATCGTGGCCGGATACGGATACTGCGGGCGTGGAATTGCAATGAGGCTCAAGGGGATGGGTGCAAATGTTATTGTCACCGAAATCGATTCTATAAAGGCAAATGAAGCAATAATGGATGGATTCCAGGTTAAAAAAATGCATAATGCAATTAAGGATGCAGATATGGTAATAACAGCTACCGGAATGAAGGATGTTGTGAAATACGAGGATGCACTTGCCGCAAAAAGGGGTATTGTTCTTGCAAATGCAGGTCATTTCAACAATGAGGTAGCCGTAAAGGCTATTGAAGAACGATCCTCAGAGATAGTTCCCGTAAGGGAGTTTGTGAAACAATACAAGCTTGAAAACGGCAATCTTGTGAATATAATCGCCGACGGAAGACTCGTTAATCTTGCAGCAGGGCAGGGACATCCAGTGGAAATAATGGATCTTAGCTTTGCCCTTCAGGCACTTACCGCGGAATACCTTGTAAAGAATCACAAGAATCTTGAGAAAAAAGTATATCCTGTTCCGCCAGAAATAGACCGGTATGTTGCGGATTTAAGGTTAAAGCAGTTTGGTGGCGAGCTAGATCAGCTAAATGAAGAGCAGATAAGGTACCAGAATTCCTGGGACGAGGGAACATAAACCCCTCAGTATTTTAATGAGTGCAAGCACAACCTCTTAAAAATTTTATACAATTTATTAGCTGTTGAAACGTAAATGTTAAAAACGGTGATATACAACGTCATGTGAATACGATATAAATCACCCTAAATATGGTCATTAGTTCAATTTCAACTACGATAAGTGGAACTCCCTTTCAGATCCGGGTATACCTGGTTTGGTTTTGAGAGAAGGCGCATATAGCTTCTCAATAAAATGTCCGAATTGCAGAAAAACATCTCACTACCACGTTTCAAAAGCCGACGAAGTGATTGAAACATCCGGATGAAAGTAAATGTCAATCTGGATAATTGTTTTATCTTCAGTGATCGGAACAGTTACAGTACAGTCTTTGTAACTTCAGGGATCCGGGATCTTCGAGAAAACTTCAGGATAAAGAAGAAGATAGAAGTATCAAAAACCATCCGGGTGCGATCAATTTTTTTAAGCACAATAAAAATTCTCCAATTGCAGTTTGTAAAGTCTGCAATAAAATCTAGATCGGATACAATAACAGAATTATAATTATTTTCCTTTATTTCATTTTCATTCGTTCAGTGATGGCCGGGGGCTATACACGCAAAAGCGCTAATAGCCAATCATTCTATGTATTGAAAGCCGGTATAAGGAACAAGAACGTCCGGTATTCTTATCTTTCCATTCTCCTGGAAATTCTCCATTATAGCAACAAGTATTCTTGTCGTTGCTATTGCTGTACTGTTAAGAGTGTGAACATAAACGTTCGATCCATGGCTCCTGTATTTTATGTTGAGGGATCTAGCCTGGTAATCGGTATCGTTTGATGCTGAAACTATCTCCCTGAACTTCCCCTGCGACGGAAACCAGGCCTCAATATCATACTTCTTCGCCGCCAGCCTTCCTAGCTCCCCTGA
The DNA here is from genome assembly GCA_031961165.1 of Thermoplasmataceae archaeon. Taxonomy (GTDB): domain Archaea; phylum Thermoplasmatota; class Thermoplasmata; order Thermoplasmatales; family Thermoplasmataceae; genus JAVRLS01. The sequence goes on along the minus strand of JAVRLU010000057.1, from coordinate 4,859 downwards.
GCAAACATTGACGACACGGTATGGTATCCCAAGACTCCTGTAAATATCTTCAGCGTTCTTAAGGATCTCCTCGAGAAAATCCCAGGAATCCTCCGGTTTACAGAATATGAACTGCTCCACTTTATTAAACTGGTGCACCCTGAATATACCCTTGGTATCTTTGCCATGGGCTCCAGCTTCTCTCCTGAAACAGGCAGATACCCCCGCAACCCTGACGGGCAGATCGTTCTCTTCCAGAAATTCATTTGAAAGCATTGATGCTATTGTGTGCTCAGATGTTGCTATGAGATACATATCCTCATTTTCGATCTTGTAGAGTGTATCCTTGAAAGTTTCCAGGTCTGTTGCACCCCTCATGCTTTCAGCGTTCATCATGAACGGCGGTTCCACAAGGGCAAAATTTCTTTCCGAAAGGAAATCTGTGGCATAGTTAATGAGTGCCATCTCGAGCTTCAGGAGCCTGTTCTTCAGAAAATAGAATCTTGCACCAGATATCTTTGCCGCATCAACAAGGTCTATAAGGTTCATCCTTTCACCGAGGTCAATGTGGCTTTCCGGCCTCTCATTCAGGACTTCATAATCACTGCTTGATCCTGAATTTTTCTGAAACTCATCTATGTCGTCTTTGAAGACTTTCGCCCTTCCAACGTACCTTACAAGCCTGTTGTTCTCATCTCCGAAACATACCGGAACGGATTCATGGACCAGGTTCGGTATTGTCCACAGTATCCTGTCCCTTTCTTCAGCTGTCTTTTTGAGTTTTTCTTCATACGATACTATCTTCTCGTTAATTTTTGTAACCTCACTTCTCAGATCAGAAACATCATCCCCGTCTTTTATTTTGGAAGATATTTCCGCAGTGATTCTATTTTTCCTAGACCTTTCATTGTTCAGCTCCCTGTTGATCCTTAGCCATTCTTCGTCCATGGCAAAAAAATCGCTTATGATTTTCTTATCTATACCCCTGTAATCACAGTTCTTTTCGAAGAGTTCCCGGTTGCTTCTGAGAAGTTTGATATCAATCATTGAAAGATAATTGGTTTAGGATATATAGTTATATTCTTTGATTCGGATTGATATATGGCATACTTGCCATGAAATAATAGAATTATGCGATCTTCGTCAGGTAATCCGTAAACCAAAATAACCTCTATCGGGTCTTTTAAAAAACGTTAAAATAAGCTTAAATATCATTTAAGCACAAAAGCCATTGATCTTGCGATGTGAATGAAGTGAGAAAGGCTTATTGGAAATAACGATACCCATATTTAAGTACCGCGGATCGCAGGGGGATTTAAGGCTGATAAACCACCGGAAAGAGATCGTGGAAGATGTGATAAGATTCGGTTCGGTGAAGAAGGCACTATCGATGAAGCAGGAACCTCAAATCGTTTACGATATGAGTATGTAAGCTGATTATGCCTGTGCCATTTCAAAGCGCTGACAGTAAACGATGGTAAATTATTCATTTCGAAAATATCGCAACATTGAATAAATAATACTCAAACTGGCAAAAGAATGAAGTCCGGAAATTGAAATAAAGAGATCACTGGAATATAGCTTTTTCAGCGCTTTTTCTATCTTTTGCTATGACCACTATATCGTCTCCCTTATTCAGGTTGTAATCCGGTGTTATTGGAAAAACAATCTCACCGCCTGTCATTATAGAGATCACGTATGCTTTCCCTTCAAGCTTTTTTTCAATATCTGATACTTTCTTACCGGCCAGCTTTTCATTCACCTCAAATGAGTATGCCTTTGGCCCTCCCTCTTCTGAAAGTATCTTTAGGATGAATTCAGCCATTCCCGGGTTAGAAATACTTTTTGAAATTGTAAGTGAACTGAGTTCTCCAAGTGAAATTACCTGGTTTGCTCCAGCATCCAGTGCATGCTTCTTATTTTTCTCATCCTTTATTTCTGCTATAACTTCAACATCGCTTTTAAGCTTCCTGATTGTAAAAATGGAAAGAAGCGTCTTAGCATCAAGCAGATCTGGCGGTATATCCTTGTTTTCAACGTCGCTCAGAACTATGACACGTTTTGCGCTTGATATTCCTGCATTCTTCAGGTCATCTTCACTCGTACAGTCCCCTGCAACGAATTCTATATTCTCGGAATTTGGAGGCCTCTTATCGATGTTAGAAACTATAATAAGCTGATTGTCTTCATCACCCTCATTTTCATAATGATTCATTATGTTCTGCGTTGATATGTTCCAGTTGCATATAATGGTATGATTTTTTGCCTTTTTTATCATGTGTTTCCCCCTATCTATCTTTATCTGGACCAAATACGCGGATATGGTGGCAGTCAATGTCCCGAGAAGCCCAATTCCCGAGATCATTATAAAAATTGCTATAATCCGGCCCTCATCATTTATTGGAACTACATCACCATAGCCAACTGTAGTTACAGTTTCCATTGTGAACCAGATTGCCGTGAAATAATTTTTTATCTCTGTGCCCGGGAGCTTTTTCTGCGATATGAATTCGAGGTATGAGCCGACCAGAACGACTATGAGAAATGCAGCAAAAACTTTAAAGAGTGAGCTTTTTGTCAGCTTCTTCACAATTCTGCTTATCTGATCCCATGGAATCATGTTCCTTAAGATGTATATATCAAACGTGAATAAAAATATGCATTTTCAATCCTGTTTTTCTGGTAGATCGTTAAAAGCTTTTGGACCGGGATTATGAGGAATGAAATTTTTTAGAGCATAGACGGGTTCATGGAATCTTGAAGGAAAATTAATTTATCTATAAATAATATAAAAATACAAAATGCTAAAACTCAAATACACATGAGTAATAACCACAACTGAAAATGGTGACTTAATGAATAATGGAGATTTTATTAAAATAGAATACGAGACAAGAATAGGAGAGGATAAAAAACTTGTTGAAACGAGTAAAGAAGACCTTGCAAAAAGTGAGGGCATTTATGACGAGAATCAAAAATACGGGGACATCACCGTAATAGTGGGATCAGATGGAATATTCAAGGAGATAAATGAATCATTCCTTAAAGCTGAGAGCGGACAGGAGATTGAGGTAACGGTCCCGCCGGAGGATGCATACGGTCAGAGAATGCCGTCCAACATAAAGGTTCATACCATAAGAGAATTCCAGAGGCTGAACATAGAACCACAGGTAGGAAAAGAGGTAACGATAAATAAAAAGACAGGCAGGGTAATATCCGTAACCCCTGGCAGGGTTCTTGTGGATTACAACCACAAGTGGGCAGGAAAAACTGTCTACTACAAATACAAGATAAATGCCGTAATAACGGATTCGAATGAAAAGGTCAAAGCGATACTCTTCAATTATTATCCGGGAGCTGAATTCGGCATAAGCATAGATACATCAGTAAACATAAATGTGCCCGACAGCGCAAAGTTCGATGCAGGATGGCTTGACGCAAAATATAACGTTGTAAACACAATACGCAAGTACCTGCCTGGACTTGATATTATGCTTCTTGAGAAGTATGAAAAAGAGGCCAGGCCTGAGAATGCTGAAGCTGGAGAAAAACCTGCAAACACAGAAGAAAAGTCCGAAGCAAAAGCACCGGAAGAAAATGAAAAAGCCTGATTTTAGATCAGAAAACATATCTGTCGTTCTTGTATCACCGAAATATCAGGGAAATATCGGGGCCGTTGCAAGATCGATGAAGAATGCCGGCCTTGAGAATCTTTTTCTTGTGAATTCCGAAATAGAAGATGAGGCAATAGCCAGATCTATGGGGGGGCGCAATATACTTCTTAATGCAAAAAAATTCAACAGCTTGGAAGAAGCGATCCGTGGATTCAACGTTGTAGCAGGAACATCAAGCACTGTTACTGAAAATCTCAAACATTTCAGAAGAATACCGGTAACCCCGGAAGAGTTCTGGGACAAAATGAGTAATACAGACGCGAAAATAGCCCTTGTTTTTGGCAGGGAAGACGATGGCCTTAGAAATGAGGAGCTAAATTTATGCAACTATTTTATAAATATACCGGGAAACCCGGAATACCCCGTATATAACCTTTCACATGCAGCAGCTATAATACTTTACATCATGTTCACTAGATTTAATCCGGTAGAACCTAAAAGGCAGGACATTATACTTCCGGATCACCTCTCGATCCTGGAGAGTGAGATTGGAAAAACGCTTGATTATATAAAATATCCAGCGCATAAGAAAGAAAATACAATGGTCATGCTGACAAGGATAATTGGCAGATCGATGCTAACAGAAACCGAGTACTTCAAACTCATGGGAATAATAAGGAGGGTAAGAAGTACAGAACGTCATGATTACGAAAGTGATGGGGACAGTACTGTAAGGTGATACCATGCAAATAAAAGTTGTTGTGAATATATCAGACATGGACAAGGCAAAGCAGGCCCTTAAATCTTCGAGAAACCTTATAAATGAACTTAAATCAGCTAAGGTCGAAATAGTGTTCAATCAGAATGCCATAAACCTCCTGAGGAAGGGAAATGAGTATGAAGAAGACGTCAAGGAATTGATCAACCGATCAGTGGATATAGTTGCCTGCAGAAATTCCATGAATGCGTTATCGGTGAAGGAAGAAGAGTTAATTGAAGGTTGCAGGATCGTTAATGCCGGAGTTGCCGAAATCGCGATGAAAGAAAGTGAGGGATGGAGTTACCTGAAACTGTAGGGTATATCATACCAAATCTTTATCGAAATATATTTATCTTGTTGACTGATTGCAGGCTTGCAATCCTGGCATAAGGATGCCGTCGTAGCTCAGCCTGGTAGAGCGCGTGCTTGGTAAGCACGAGGTCGCGGGATCGAATCCCGTCGGCGGCTTTCTGAATTTTCCTGATTTCATAGAATATATTCAAATT
>JAVRLU010000056.1:0-7578 GCA_031961165.1 Thermoplasmataceae archaeon | reverse complement strand
CGGGTAAGACCGACTGGTTAAATGTACCTTGAGGTGCATGCTAAAAAATACCAGTCGGCACTGGTCTAATTATTTTATTTCCATAGTTCTATTAAGGTTTTGGGGAATTTTATCAGGTTAAAGTATGATTCGTCTCCAAAGTTAAATTTTCTGAAAGTCGCCCACGCTAAAATATCAACAAACTGGATTCCGCTAAAAGACTGTGAATAGCTATGGAAAATGTCAACTTTTTGAACGGAAGATCCCAGGCGCAGGTTTTCTTCAAAATAGTGATTGAAGTCATCCCGAAGGACTTTTTTTGGTTTTGATTTATCGATCCTAACTTCCACCACGCTTGAATCAAGGATAATATTTTTTGCTAGATTTCCAGCAACGTAGTTGTACAGCTTGTTCTTGTCATTCTTCAGGTATGTGCTGTATATCTTATCCTTTTGAAGTACACAATGAGAACTTTGAATGTCTTCTAGACCATTTAGGTTCTCAATTAAGTAAACCTCTAATTCATGACTGGAGGAATTGGCCTTTATTTCTGAAGCTTTTCGAAGTTCTTTTTTAAACTTATATCTCCTGGCGTTCTTGATAATTCTATCAAGTGCCTTTGGATTTTCTGTAATCAAAGCAGAAATAACCAGTACCTTTGAACTACCCTCTGAAAGACCAAGGTCTCCGCTTTCGTCAATGTATATGTATTTCAATGCACCATCCCTGGGCAATTTTGCTATAGCTTTGTCTCCCGAAGGATAAAACTGTACAAGCTTAAAACCGTTGTTCAGCCATTCCTCAAGTTTGTCCTCCGGTATTGTCCTCTACCTGTTCCGATTACTTAGATCCGCTGCCCCTTTTCCCTGAATATCTTGTATATTCTTTTTAACCAAATATGATTCCATGTCTGGCTAGGGATACGCGCCCAATACCTTGAGGGCAGTTCCTCGTGGAAGAGCATACCCTGCCACGTATATTCCATAATGAAGAATCATAAACCGTACAGGAAGCGATCTTCATTCAAGATGGGGGGAGCATTCCCACTGAAAGAGTGGTATAAGGTAAAGAACTGCCAGGGAAGCGAATTCGATCCCAATCTTGAATCCCCGTTAACCTCATATAGGTGTACCGGTATCTCAACTCTTATGGTTACAGTATCAGGATACTCAACGTTTTCGAGGTAAAGGTATGAAGAAATCAGGGATAAGGAAAACCTCAAATGATGCTATCGATGCTGAATCAATAGCTAAATATCTCATGTTAACGGAAACAAAGGAATCGTATGAATTCCCGAATGAAATCATGAACCTGAAGGATCTAATAACAGCATACGATATCATAAACCGAATACGTACAACAAAGAACAACATTGTCATGGCCATTGATATGGTGTTCAGGGGTCTTCCTAAAATCATTGATGTTGATCCTAATACCATCGACATGCCTGTATTATTCAAAACAACAAGGAAATTCATTTCTGCTGATCAGAAAGAACTTGAAGAATATGTTTCAGGAAGGGGGGCCTCATACGTGGTTTGTGAGAGTTTATAGTCGGATTCGATCATCCTTCTATTCACTCTTGTTTCAGGGTATTATGTCGAGACGAAGTGTAATCGATCTAAATAACGGCCTCTCAGGCCAAGATAAAGGTCAACCGCTTCTCCCTTTCGAATTACCATCGTCGTGACAATGCGGCCAAAAAAACGTTTTTCGTTGACATTTAAAATTTAGGCCCCTAAGGTTTTCAATTCCCTCGAGAATTTCAGCATGACAGTTTTTCATTACTTTTTTGCATATAGAACGTCTATAATTCCATCACTAAAATGATTGTAGAATTCAACATAACCGTCGCGTTCCAGACTGTCAATAAGTGTGACCGGGGCAAATTCTCATCGTAACTGATCTCCCCTTTATTTTAGCCTATTCGATCTATATTCTCCTCAGCATAGCCGTTTTATTCGGTTGTCTTGCAATGAAAAGGTCTGCGTGGGGAGGGGTATAATGCATTGGGCCACAAGTTCTTTAATTGCTTTGGTTTCTCGCTTATTCCTAGAATTATTATAGACCTCAGCTTCACTATATATTTTATAAATTATATATACCAATAATACTAATTATTCCTTGCAATAAGATTGTGTGTTCAATGCTCTTGATGAAAGCAAATTGAAGAAAGTACATCTGAGGATCACTGCTCTTTCCTCGGGAGGCAGTTTTCTGGATGGCTATGATATATCCATAATATCGGTAGCAATTCTTGTTCTCCGGTCACAGTTCTCTCTCACATCCACCGAAATTACGATCCTTCTTGGTTCCACAATTCTTGGAATGGTATTTGGAGGTATAATTGTAGGATACCTTACTGATCTCAAAGGAAGACGGTATGTGTATCTCTGGGACATGGCGTTTTTCATTCTTTTTACCGTGTTGTCTGCAGTGGCCACCGATTATCTTCAGCTTCTTCTCTTCAGGGTTCTGCTTGGGGTTGCAATAGGAGCTGATTATGCCATAACTCCCACGATTATTGCTGAATTCTCGCCAGTAAAGCACAGGGGAAAGTTACTGAGTTTTTCTGGTGCCGCCTGGTTCATAGGCGCATTTGTATCGTATGGAATAGGCACAGTTCTGATACCGCTTGGTGATGTATCATGGCGTTACATGTTCCTTATTGGAGTCATACCGGCAGTGATAGTTCTAACGTTAAGGAGAGATGTTCCGGAGTCTCCTAGATGGCTCCTGTCACATGGGGAAAATGAAGAAGCGAATGCTTCAATGAAGGAAATAGACAGAAATGCGCGCGTGGAGGCGTCCGTAACTTACACAAGAACAAGGATCGGCGATCTCTTTAGAAAGAAGTACATTGCTGCTACTGCCTTCATATCAGTCTTCTGGTTTGCTCTCGATGCGGTTACGTATGTGATAGCGCTTGATGGGCCTTCAATACTTCACAGGCTTGGCATATCATCTGACACCGCATCAGGCTATGCTACTGTTACTGCCTTTCTTGCAATAATCGGTGCGGTAATTGCAATCATGTTCATCGACACTACTGGAAGGAAGGATCTCACGATGATCGGTTTCACTGGCATGGCTGTAACGCTTCTTCTGGCTGCATTTCTATTTAGATATTATCCTGCAATAATATATATAGTGGTGCTGTTTGTCGTATTTGAGATCAGCCAGGAACTGGGCCCGGGTATCACCAACTCAGTTTATCCGCAGGAACTTTATCCCACGCAGATCAGATCCACTGCGCAGGGGTTTGGAACCACTATGAGCCGGGTTGGGGCTCTCTTCGGCATATTTACCTTTGCTTTTATAGCCGATGTCGACGGTATTAGCGTTGGTATGATTTTTCTTGCTGCAATTTCCGTTATAGGACTTGCGGTAACCCTATGGTTGGGAAAGGAAACTGCAGGGAAATCACTGGAAGAGTTGAACAAACCCTAGGTCCTCTGGCTTGAGTTTATAAGATTTATCGCTAAATCTGGCCGATCGGAACCTATAGCATCAACACCTGCATTTAATGAATTCCGGATCCCTACAACGTCACTTGGAGCCCAGGCACTTACCCTTAAACCACCCTCGTGACATCTGTCAACATAAGAATTGGTTAACCCTTCATAATTTATGGCAATTGTATCACAGCCACACTGTTTTACCATGTATACCGGATCCATGGGAAAACCTACGATAAGGGCTCCGCAGGTTACGTCTGGATATTCCTGTTTGATCAGAAACAGGGCATCATGAAAGAAGGATATTAGTATACTCCTATTCAGCAGATCCGGCCTCCTTTTGTATAAATTAACAAGAGAATTGACAGTTTTCATGGATTTGAGTTCTATCACAACGGGGATGTGTATTGCGTCGAGAACCTCCTCTAGAAGCGGTATAACTTCTCCCCCTTTGAGCCTGATGTTCCTCAGCTTTTCCGTATCCAGGTCTTTTACGTTCAGATCGATCCCTGCCATTCTTCTCAAATCAGGATCGTGTATAACTGCAAGATTTCCGTCCTTAGTTGCATGAACATCACATTCTACAGCATCTACATTGAGTTTTTCAACACTTTTGAATGCGGATAGTGTGTTTTCTTTAAATAGATCTCCTCCGCCCCTGTGAGCTATCACAGACACTTCCCTTCCCCTGTAATTGTACGTCATTGGCATATAATCTAATTGATCGTTATATAGAATTGCTTGGTTATCGATCAGGAATAGAATTCAACATCTTGCCAGATACTTCCTGATTCATAAGAAATTTGCATTGCCCAACTCCATTTTTGATCCGCTGCCATTTTAATAGTTTTAAGTCACTTGATTCAATGAGATTATGCTCGCAGAATATGGATACAGCAGGCGATAAAAGCAAGGTTAACAGTAGACCAGTAATCAATCCTGGAGGTCATGTCGCACCCATTACCCGGTCAGGCCCGGTTTAAGAGTGCAATAGCACTGGCCGGACAGTGCAACCGCTGCAGTCCATTACAGAAAAAGCAAAGGGAAGCAGAAGAAATGATGGGCAGGATTATCGCAAAAGACGGAAAGCAAATGCTTTTTGTTCCTGGGTTTCAAACAGCCTGAAGTTGAATGCCTTTTCTCTGGCATTGACAGTGAGCTTGAAAGTGCCGGCATACTGGTCAACAATGCAGGAATAGTGGTGTTAGTGCTTTTGCGGCGACGGTGATCCAGGAAACTGAGAGAACGTTATCGCAATAAACATGATCGGATCTTATCATTGATCAATGGAAGCTGTTAAAAGAATAAGGAAAAACCACAGGAGTGTTATACTGAAAATAACATATGTCCACGAATTTATTCCATGGTCAGGTTACACGGCTCATTCCAGCGTCAAGTCAGGGCCTTTTCATGTTCACCAAGACGCTTGCTCGTGAGACGGAAGAAGGCATCAGGGTTCTGGCAGCAGCTCCGGGTGGAATAAAGACTCATATAAACAAATCGATCTGGGCTAATCCCGGCACGCTTGCTGACGTGAACGGTAAGATAGCCATGGAGCAAATGGGTGATCCTGAAGATATCGCAAACGCTGTAACCTTCCTTGTCAGTGATATCATAAGTTATGTAACTGGCACAACTCTTATTGATTAGAAAATGCTACTTCATCCTGATTTTAAACATGTTGGATGAGAAAAAGTACTGTTAATCTGGGCTAATTGATTGGAAACTGAACCAAAATTATATTATTGTAAGGAATATGAAGTCCCGATGACGCTTGACCCTTCAATAAAGAAAATACTGGAAATGAACCGGACCTTAAATTTTCCCAAAGTGTATGAAACGAGTCTGGATGATCTCAGGAAAATAATGAATAATGCACACGTATCTCAGGAAATTGATGCTGTATCGCACATAGAAAATCTCTCATTCAAGAGCGATGGAGATACTGTTCGTTGCAGGCTATATGATCCAGGAACCAACAGCAGGGGCCTGATAATATATTTTCATGGCGGTGGCTTTATATGGGGAGGAATTGAATCTTCAGATCCTGTCTGCAGGAGAATTGCCAATGTTTCGAAAACGAAAATCCTCTCTGTGGATTACCGTCTTGCACCTGAGCACAAATTTCCTGCAGCTGTTAATGATGGTTTTAACTCATTTCTCTGGGCTTACAATAACTCAGAAATGCTGGGAATTGATAAAGAAAGAATAGCTATTGCAGGAGATAGTTCTGGGGGGAATATTGCAGCCTCTACCTGCCTGAAGCTCAAGGATAACGGTCGTCCCCTTCCTTATCTACAAATACTTTTTTATCCCTTCATGGGACCAGATTTTTACTCTGAATCCATGAGGGAATACAGTGAAGGCTATTTCCTTAACATCGATGAGCTGAAGTGGATCGGTGACAGTTACCTTAATTCACGGAATGATGCAATGGATCCATATTTCTCGCCGATACTCCATGATAACCTTGAAGGGTTACCTGAAGCACTTGTGGTGACAGCCGAATACGACCCTCTCAGGGATCAGGGAGAAACCTATGTTTCCAGGCTATATTCTGCTGGTGTGCCTGTAACTTCCATAAGGGCAAAGGGGATGATTCATGGATTTGTTGGGCTCTTCAGCGTTTCCCGGGCGGCAGATGCAATAATAAGCATGATATTCGCCATGGCTGGATCAAGGCTGAATGAACGCCTTTGAGATAGGCAATCCTCTTCCGCCTGAATCCATCCTGTAATATCGAATTCGGATCACATGATATTTGTTCTATTTGCCCGGGCTTTCAACTTTCAGTTTTCATGTATTATTTGATTAAAGTTATTTTTATTTAATTTTAAATAGCGAGAAACGATATTTAATTATGGGATACAGAAAACTGACGAAAGAAGAGGAACTTGTTATGATATACAAAGGGACTGAACCACCTTTTTCAGGCAAATACGAAAATCATTACCAGAAAGGGGTTTATAGCTGCAGGAGGTGCGGCGCTCCACTTTTCAGGTCGGACAGTAAATTTGATGCCGGATGCGGGTGGCCTAGTTTTGATGAGGCATTCCCTGGTGCCGTAAGGAGAACACTAGACAGGGACGGGCAGAGAATAGAAATTACCTGTGCAAACTGCGGGGCCCACCTTGGGCACGTGTTTGAAGGTGAGGGTTTTACCTCCAAAAATACAAGGTACTGCGTGAATTCAATTTCTCTTGATTTTAGTCCGGATGATGAATCGAATTCAGATCGGTAAAGGATGCACTGCCGGTGAGGCAGAAACTATTAATGCTTTAGAACAGAGAGGAGCCAGAGGATAGAATAACTGTAGATACGATTCACAATTCCTTCCTATGGCGTATTTTTCAGGTTCAAATTCAGGAATGGCAATTCGGCTTGGATCACCGGTGGCTGGCCTTACTTCGCTTTGAGAAAAGATCCTAACAGTAAAAATGTAGACATCTGTCTCGACCTTGAACGATCGCTTATTGGTATTGCAGAAACTAGGAATCTTGATGAATATCCGTTCATAATGAAAAATTGGTTCATAATCGGTTCTTATATCCCGTCCGGATCAGATGGCCATCGCTAAGAGAACAAATCTACAGAATTCCGTATTGATTATGAACGGAAAATATCATAAGATAAAGGCATGGTCTCTGGAAATACCAGAAGAAGCAATAAAAAATGTACAGGATAATTAAAAATACAAAATAATGAATCTATTCAAATTCGGCAGCGGGTCTTACATTCCCGTACTTTCCAGTCACCAGCGTATAGACAAAACTGAATAGTACCCAGGCCGCAAAGATTGCGCTGCCCACTATAACTGCAAGATCGATTGAAAGAAACGTGCTGTAAAATATGAAGCCGAGCACGATTATTGACCCTGCAGACATTGCCAGATTCGTATAGTTAACCTTTTTGTGCTGCTTTATATCTATGGACGGGAGTGACGAGTTTATCATCCCGTGAACGAACAGGACGCCCAGAGTGGCTGCAGTTGCGGTCATTATGAATGCCGTGAATCCTCCAAGGATCAGTATACCTGCAAAACCAACGGCAAATGCGGATCCTGTGACGGCGGCGGCTGAAAAGGCAGGTGTCCTCTTCCCCTCGTGTATGTGTGAAAATATCTTTGGCAATGTACCATCGC
>JAVRLU010000055.1:0-7870 GCA_031961165.1 Thermoplasmataceae archaeon | reverse complement strand
ATCAGACCAAGCATCAGTAACGGGTCCCCGAAGAGCATATTGTAGCTTGACGGGAGAGGCCATGTAAACGACATTAAAAAGCCGCTTACAAAATCAAAGAAACCGATTCCGATTGCGGGTACGAGAATCTGCTGTACATCCTTTGTCCTGTTCATCGCCAGGAACAGGAAATACAACGAACCTATCAGTGTGCTCATAGCAAGGCTTATCAGCATTATGGCCAGTGGATCTATAAATAATCCCATTATCTCACCGTCTTTAGTATCATTATTAAGTAAATAAACTTTTATATATATGCAAAAATATGAATTACTCTGTCCTCTAATAAAATATTATGTATTTTTTATGTTATTAATCATTATTGAATCTACATGATATACCAATTGATCCTCATATAAAATATTAAATTCGTCATTATATATCTAAAAATTTCTATTATGAACATAAATAGAAAAATTTATTAACATTCTCTACATATCGAATCGATAGTTATGTCAAAGACACTCTCAATTGTCCTCGATTCGGGGACATTGGATAAGATTGCTGCTGCCGGTGTCATAACATCGGGTGCAGTTGCAAACGATATCGATGTCAACATTTTTGTGACATTCTGGGCCCTGCTGAAGTTCAGGAAGAACGACGATTCTGTGAATAAGTTCAGTTACGATGGCAGTGAAATATCAGGAATGGTAATGCAGAGGATGCAGGAGAAGCATATACAGTCGGGCATAGAGATGATAAGGAACGCCAAGGAAGTCGGAAATGTTCACGTATACGGATGTGCGCTCATGGCGGATGTCATGGAGATAAAGAAGGAGGATCTTGATCCAATAGTCGAAGACATTATAGGTGTTGGTGAATTCGTTTCAATGACAACCGAATCGTACACAACACTGTTTATATGAGGTGAAAAGCTATGGAAGTAAAACCGGATCATGTTATAGATGCAAGGGGCAGTTACTGCCCGGGACCACTGATGGAGCTTATAAAGGCTTACAAGCAGGCGAAGGTTGGCGAGGTCATATCCGTGTATTCCACGGATGCGGGAACAAAGAAGGATGCACCGGCATGGATCAGCAAGTCTGGAAACGAGCTTGTCGGAATATTCGATCGCCAGGGCTATTATGAGATAATGATGAAGAAGGTGAAATAAGATGGTCACAAAGGTTCTCATACTTGGGGACGGCGATATTGGAACGATAATGGCAAACAAGTTAAGGTTCCATGTTGATATCAAGGACGTCGAAATAACTGTGGTTGGAAACTCTACCGAGCACTATTTCAAGCCCGATGGCGTTCACATATCTTTCAATATGATAGACTATAAGAAGAGCGTAAAACCAACGGATTTCCTGTTTAATTATGGCGTAAATTACATTCACGACGAGATAACAAGGATAAATGTTGCGGACAGATCGGTTTCGACTAAAGCTGGAAGGACGCTTGATTATGATTACCTGATTATTGCAACTGGAAACAGATTCACCCCGGAAGAAATCCCCGGATACGAGGGAGAGGCAAAGCATTTCTATGATCTGAAGCATGCACTTGAGCTACAGCAGTCCCTGAAAGGCTTCAAGGGAGGAAAGATAATAATTGGGCAGGCAAGCATACCCATAATGTGCCCGCCTGCACCGTATGAATTCACGTTTTTGCTGGATGAATATCTCAGGTTCAAGGGCATAAGGGATAAAACGGAAATTCACTACGTTTATCCACTGAATAGGGTGTTTACTATTCCTAACGTATCGGATTTTGTCGCAAAGAAGTTTGAGGAAAGGGGCATAATAACACACACACTCTTCAACGTCGATTCAGTTGATCCTAAGAATAAACAGCTTGTATCCCTCGAGGGTGAAAATCTGAACTACGATCTATTAGTTCTGGTTCCTCCGCACAAGGGGCAAAAAGTAATGACTGAATCGGGCCTTGCTGACAACAGCGGATATATAGATGTCGACAGGAACAAGCTTAATTACAAGGATTACGACAACGTGTTTGTCATAGGCGACGCAACCAACCTTCCAGTTTCGAAGGCCGGTGCAACGGGCCACTTCCAGTCAGTATATCTTGCCAATAGGATAGCATCAGAAACTGCAGGAAACATATATAACGAAGTTTATGACGGCGCAGTTGCCTGCACAACCGTAACAGGATATGAGAGGGGTGTGACTCTTTACTTTACCTATGATAAGCCTCCAAAAGCTAAATTCGACAGCAAGACGGATTATCTCTTTAAATACCAGTCAGCCGATACCTTCTTCTCAAGCATGATAAGGGGAGTAGCTTAAGGTGGTAAAAATGGTTGAAGAACAAAAAACACAAAACGAAGCCGAATCGAAAGATCAGGATGCAATAGAGGTACTTTTATCCAAAGTTGAAGAAAATCAGGACACACTGATCTCTTTCATAGATCTCTTCCAGAAGTTAAAAGACGCAGGTCTTATAGACGTTATGATGGAAGTTTCAAACGACTTTGCGCCATCGGATATCGAATTCCTTGAGAAATTTTTCACAGAAAAGGAACTTATATCCGCAATACTAAAAGTCGGAAACGACCTCATATCTGTTCTTTACGCTCTTGCTGAGGAAAGGACATCGGATGTTGTAAAGGCAATTTCTTTCAATCTTCCTGGTGTAACGGCAGGGTTTGTAGATGGAATAAAGAATCCGCAGACATTTTCTGCGCTCAAGCTTTTGTCCCTTCTCAAGGATCCTGATGTCTCAGCACTTATAACTGGATTGATCAACGCCATAAAGGTAATAGCGTCTTCAGTGAAAAAAGTACAATAATTTTTTATATTCCATATTTTTGCTGTATCTATGAAAGTATCTTTTAAATTCGATTCCAGCAGTGGATTTGAGACAACGAATGATAAGAGGCCAGTTTATATCAGCTGCTCCCTTGTGGAAGGGGAGAGAAGATATTCACCCACGGAGCTTCTTCTCATATCAATGGGGTCATGCACGAGCGATGACGTTTTATCCATTTTAAAAAAAATGAGACAGGAAGTGATTTCATATATCTGCGAAGTGGAGGGCCTGAAGAAGGATGATCCGCCAAGAGTACTGGAATACGCCAACGTGACATACAGATTCTACGGAAATATAAATCCGGACAATGCCAGAAAGGCCATACACCTGTCACTGAGAAAATACTGCTCCATATCCATAATGCTGGAAAGGGGCGGTGTAAACGTATCCTATTCCATGTTCATAAATGATAATCCATATGAGGAGAGAAAAAACGTTGAGGAAATAAGTGAAGCTTACGATATATAATGCTGTTTGGAATAAGATGAGGACACCTGAATGATTAGCGTTGAAAACGTAGGATTTGGGAGGAAAGTATTCAGGATAGACGATATGAGCTTCAGCATTTACGAAGGCCAGATAAATGGCATAGGCGGCCTGAACGGATCAGGCAAAACTACCATTCTTAACATAATGTACGGTTTTTTAAAAGCGGATAGCGGATCAGTATACATAGACGGAAAGGACCTGAATAGCCTCAGAATCCGGGATGTTGCAAAATATATTTCGGTTGTTCATCAGGAAACACCCAATCCAATGAATTTTACAGTATATGATGTTGTATCGCTCTCGGGATACAGCAGGGAAAACGGTAAAATTACGGTTGAAAAGAGCCTTGAACTGTGCAAAATTTCTCATCTAAAGACAAGGCAATATTCAGAGCTGAGCGGGGGCGAAAAAAGGATGGTTCTCTTTGCTGCCGCGCTGTTTCAGGATTCAAAATATATCTTTTTAGACGAACCATTCACATTCCTTGATGTTGACAAGATGATGCGCGTTTTTGAAATCATAAAGCAGATGAAGGAGATGGGAAAGACAATAGTAATAGTTCTGCACGACGTTAATCAGCTCTATAATATGTGCGATAACGTCATACTTCTGAGATCCGGCAAGAAAATTGTTGAAGGCGAGCCTGCCAAGGTAATGGACAGTGAAACACTTTTAAAAGTATATGGTGTGAATTTTTCAAGTTACGATTCCGTGGAAGGAAGAAGATTCTATCCCGTATAAATTTTAAGTTTTGCATTTGCAAAAAATGCCTTTCTAAAAATTTATTAATCATGGATAGTGCGCGCATATTGCTGTAAAACTGAAGAAGCCCTGCACGATTCAGGTTTGAAAAGCGAAAATACACGTAACCCTGTACACCATTATATTCCATGAGGAGATTCAAATGGATGTATATCTATTAAAGAAATTATTACTGGTATCAACGCTTATTAACGAGAAATCGACAGTTTCCCATCTAGATAAAAGGTCTACAGAAAGAAAAAAGCTTCAAGAAAAGTGCTTAATAAATAGGACTATTGTCCCATTCATCAAGATTTCACTTCATGTTCTCTGCCCTCCTGGCATCTTCCATCGTGTTTACATTTATAATACAGGATTTAAAACATACATCTTCATAAGATCCACTGCTTTTTTTAAAGAGTGATACACCGGTAAAATCCCCCTCAGATTTTAGATTTATAATATCTTTCTGCGATTTCTTGGCCATTTCAATGAACATTTCAAAGATCTTTTCATCCTTCACATATATGTCCCCTGGAACAACAAAGAGCGGGAAGTCGTTTATTACCTGAAAGCACGCATTCATATCATTTATGTACCCGCGTCCTTCAGTTCTTATGATCGATAGACTAAGATTTTCAGCTTCATTTTCAGTTGCAGCCATCCCTTTAGATACGCTTATATAAATCTCGGAAACATATCTTCGCAAAATCGAAACAAGATTGTCTAATATAGTCCTCTTATTAATGACAATCAGGCACTTCTCGGGATTACCTATCCTGGTACCCTTTCCTCCAGCCATGATTAGCGCTTTCACGTAAGTTTCATTTCTTTATATTCAGCTTTTTAATATATTCTTCGAACACCTGCTGCGGTGATGCTATCCTGTCCTCGAACCTTGTTACCGGCCTTTCGTTGTACCACGAAACGAATGCCTCAAGGGTTTCGAACCCCCATCTGTATTTATCGTAGTTTTGCCAGAGCTTTGACAGTGAAAGATGTACCTTTGTGCCCCTCCTGTCAGTAATAACATCCTCTATGCCTTTGCTTTTTATCTTATAGTGAAGATCGCTTGTGTTGTATATCATGCTAAGGATCCCATTTCTTATCATGAGATGCTTGATTTTCATATTCCCGGTATAGAGGCCATCAATAACCTCGCTTACCTTCTCTCCCGTTATTTTCAATGATTCTGCATATGAGAGAATCTTCTTTGTTGTCATATCGACACAGAAGATAGCGTACGGATCGCTCATGTTTCTCTGATGGTAATCCATTAGAACCGTCGTAAGCGGGGGATCAGCCTCTTTTCCATTCACAACTATGGAGCTATTCTTCAGCTGTATCATTCTTTTGATCTTCATATAATTGTATATCTTATAATAGGAAACATTCAGCCCCCTGCTCCTGAGCATGTAGTATATGGTACGTGATCCGATTCTGTACTTTTCCCATAGCTCATCAATCACTGCCCTTTCATTCTGCTCAAGTTCTTCGTCTCTTTCAGCTATGCTGTCTCCTGTCTCGTGAAGTATCTGCTGGATGCGTCTCGGGGTGACATTGAACATCCGTGCCAGTTCCGAAACCTTGTATCCTTTTTTTATGCTATCTACAATGAACTTCCTGTCCTCACTATTTAACATGTTACCAAATATTCAAGTTTCTTAAAGATAAGTCATTTTTCTGTAGAATACAATGCAGAGGCTTATGTATACGAAGAATTAATAAAGCCGGTACGTGAAATTTCGCAATCTTACCGTGAATCATTAAATACCTATGGTAGTACATACATAATAGAATCAGTGAACCTCATGTCTATACTGTTAAAAATAAGAAGATCTGCAAAAAAAATATTCAATACGGATGATTCGAAATCCGAAACAGGTATAGGCGTTCTGATTGTATTTATCGCGATGATACTAGTCGCGGCTGTTGCGGCATCTGTATTGATAAATACAGCCGGTATACTGCAGCAGAAAGCATCTAGCACCGGAACAACAACTATAACGCAGGTATCGACGGGCGTAGTGATCACCCAGATAATTGGATACGATGGCGCTACCCCTCCTGAGAGCGGGGGTATATCATTTATTGCCATATTCGTATCTGTTAACACCGGGGGATCGTCTGTCGATCTTGCGAATACCACGCTCACTTTATCAGTTGACGGCATTACCGCCGTTCTTGTGTATAATTCATCGGTGTTTTCAAACATAGCCAGTACCGGATCGGCAAACTTCTTCAACAACTCCGTGTGGAGTCTGTTAAGTGCCTCGCACCATAACCCTACAAGCTTTGGCGTGCTTGTGAATTTTGATCCGTCGCACTCACTTACAAGTCAGTATCCAGTTCTTTCGACTGGGGATTCTGCAGCTATAATAGTTAATGTGACGAACACCTTTGGGAAGAACATCACACAGGATTCTGTGGTAACTGGCCAGGTTACGCCGGAAGTCGGGACTCCAGCCATTATACAATTTACTGCACCAACTGCCTTCACAACGAAATCTATATCAATAACGTGATCCTGAGATCTTCAACTTTACTATTTTATTGATTCCGGTACAAATATATCTTCAACTATCTCGAATACAACCAGACCGTCGAATTTTGCTATTTTTATTTTATACCAGATAAACTACATTGAATAAACCGGTTAAAATATTAAATAACATGGCTCAATGTATAAGCATGGAACTTTATAAAGAAGGCGAAGAAAAATTTGGATTCTGCACTTCAAAGCTTTATGAGGCCATACCAAAATACTTTCTGCGTGATCTTTACCAGGCAGTTATATCTGATGTTGAAAAATATTCTCCTGCAGAAATCCTGGATGTAGGGTGTGGAACTGCAAATGTTGATAAGATTATAGCTGAAAAGTTTCCTGAAGTCTCAATATATGCTATTGATCCGTCCGTATATATGACAAAAATAGCAGAACGCAAACTGGCAAGGTACGGCTCAAGAATACATGTTTCCCAGGGGAGCAGTAGATATATACCATTTGACATTAAATTTGACATGGTATTCTCATCGCTTTCATTCCACCACTGGAAATGCAGGGATAAAGGACTTGAAACAATGTCCCGGTATGTGGATAAAAATGGTTTCATAGCTATATACGAGTATTACAAGGAAAATCTTCATGGGATATACAGAGGTGTCAGTGATCATGCACTTTCATCAGAGGATATTAAGAATCTGGATATACAGAATTTTTCAAAGAATACGCGTATAAACGGGAAAATCATCACTCTAGAGTTTTTACGCCAGGACGAACCGTTATAGATAATACTCTTCCAATAACGGGGTAAACGAATCTCAATACGATGTACACACATATTGTTTAATATCTGAATGTTATTTCCTAATCGTATTGATGCTGGGGGCCCGTGGCCTAGTCAGGATAAGGCACCGTCCTTCTAAGTCGGGAATCGTGGGTCCAAATCCCACCGGGCCCGTATAGATTTATTTGCAAAACGAGCAGCGTGTTTTATTCATCACCCTTACCCGAATCTAATTTTTAAGTACGTTCATTATTCTCTGTCCAAGCATAATACGTAGTGTCCATAATTATGTGTAAACTTAAGGATACCTCTCCTTGAACATGTCTGTGATACGATCCTTGCATTTATAATATCCGTTTATAACCCTGTGAGACCATCTCTCGTTCAGTTCGGCCACCCTTAGGTATACAATCTTCATTGCAGCATTCTCTGTTGGAAGCGAATCGATTATCTTTATCCGCCTTCTTATCTCCTTGTTCATCCTCTCAATTATGTTGTTTGAATGCAACGATCTCCTTATCTCTACGGGATAATTGTAG
>JAVRLU010000054.1:0-8546 GCA_031961165.1 Thermoplasmataceae archaeon | reverse complement strand
GAATTGCTTTCATAATATCGCTTATACTTGATACATTCGTGATAAGAACATTCTTTTTCCCGGCGATGATATCAATTTTCACCAAGGAATAATAGTCTTCGGTAAAAACTATAAAGAGAATTATAAAACATTTAAATTATTATAAAATATTTTATTCATATCCAAATTTGAAAAATTAGGATATGTACGCTGTATGCAAAGCCTTAAATCGAATGTTGATCCACAAAAATGCTGATTTTTCTTTGATCAAACAATCTGCAAAAATATAAATCATCATCTTAATTACCATATTAAAATATGGACGAAATAGATAAAAAAATTTCATATTACCTTCTAAAAAACGCAAGAACACCGCTTAGGACGATTGCAAGAGAGGTTGGAATTTCTGCACAAGCACTTAATTACAGATATGCAAGAATGCTCGAATCAGGGGTTATAAGGAAGTTCTCACTGCACGTTAACCAAGAGGTGTATGGCATGATCAGCGGGTTTGCAGCTTTCAGGAACGACAATTACATATCAGAACACGTAATTTCAAGATTCAGATGTCTTGAAGAGATAACTATATATGAGTTTTCTGCCAAAGATCTCACATCCCTTCAGAGTTACATTGATGAAGCTATGATGAGAATGGGTGAACCAGTCATGCGTTATATTCCTCCACAAAGACCAATTAATATGCGTATTGGGGATCTCGACAGAAATATAATATCGCGACTAGTTGCCGATCCAAGGATACCGATTTCAGACCTTTCAAAGGATTTAAAAGTGAAAAATTCCTTAGTAAAAAGACGAATTGATTTGTTGGAGAAGAATCGCATTATATATGCTACAGCTGAATTCGATTTGAGCAAAAGTGATTTTACTCTCTTTTCACTTATTACACCTAAGGTTGACAAGATATTTCCACTTCTAGGAGATAATACGCTTTTTGTTATCTCAGATGAGAGTAATGGTGTTATTGTTTCGTATTCCGACAACATGAAAAATGCGAGAAGCATAATTCAAAAAGTCAGGAGCATCGATCCGGCCACCCAAGTAATGGTTGTTTATGATTATGAATTTAAAAATAACAAGAATTGATGGGGTTTCCGAAATTTCACTTGCAATTTGCTAGGGATCATTTTATATCGGAAAAATCGTACACCGGTCTGGAAGGAATCAGAGATATATGCCTGAAATACTTCCTTTATGTATTATCAATTTTGTACTTTTTGCCTTGAAATATGATAATTTAATGAAACTTCATTGGTGCTTCATGGCAGTATTCCGTACACACTTTATGGGAAATCTCATGAAACTCATACCGAAGAAGAAAATATCGTCTTTTATGCAGATCGTTAAACAGGCCCTGGAGAACGAATCATTGATATCGATGGCACAGGATCGCCTTGTATATTACGTGTTAATAACGGATAGGAAATGTTCGAAAGATATTATCGATCAATATACAATTATAATGCCTTCGGGGAATCGAATAAAAACGAATGAGAGCAACGGGTTTAATAGAGATCGAAATGTGAATTCAAGCGCAGAACGAAAAAGATAGGCGCATTTCCATCGGAACAATCATTAACGGGACTTGTCGTTTCAATAATGATGGATATCAACGGGATAGATCAAAGGAATAACTTATACAAAAATTACAGAAATTTATATTCGATATCCATTATTCTTTAGTCCGTGAAAGAAATGAAATACTTCAAAATATATTTAATAAATTATATAATCAAGCGGGATAGGGCTGTGACCAATGACCATAGTTGTGAGATCGCTGTATTCCCTTTCTGGAAGTTCTTTCAGTGTTGAATCTGTAACGGTTTCATCTTCCATGGTTAATTTTTCATATACCCTTACGGGTAGTTCAGGGTTTAGGCCCTTTTCTATGAGATAATTGCACACAACCTTTGGCATCATGTCGTAAGGCCTGGGCAGAACAATTGCACACCCATGTTCAGTCAGAGCCTGCTTTATATACTGGAGTCTCTGTTCTATATCTCCAGTTATGTGAAGAGATATAACTGGACAGATTTCAAGAGGAAACTTTGATCTTGCTGATGTTACCTGGACAGAACTTATGCCGGGTACAATTTCAATATTCTCTGCTTTAACAGCGAACCTGGATATCAGCTCAGCTTCTGAGAAACACGAGTCACCAGTGAAAAGGAAAGCTATCTTTCTGCCCTCCTGATAAAGCTTTATTATCTCTTCCACTCCTTTGCGCTGTTCTTTCCATGTGAGTTTTACAACAGGTTTTCCTCGGATATATCTAGATACAGTGTCAAGAGGTTTTGAGTAACCTGCGACCACGTCAGCATAACTTATAAGTTTTATTGCCTTTTCCGTGAGAAAATCCTGATCTCCTGGCCCAACACCTATCATGTAGATCTTTCCTTCATTGGAGAAATGTTTCCTTGCGGCTGCAGCAATTGTGACCTTTTTCTCAAACGGTTCCCGCCTGAAGAGAAGCGTAGACCCAGGATCAAGCGAAAGCAATGCACAGGGTTCACTCATGCCGGGAATATCCAATGATTCACGCGCTTTATATGATATAGATGAAAGTCTTTTCTCATTCAGTCCTTCTATTTTCTCCCTTTCTATTTTTTTGAACGCAACGCCGAGGTTATGCGATGCACTTTCAGCTTCTCCATCATTCTTTCCGGATGAAATAGCGTCTACATCCTCAATCCCAAGATCGTGCTTCCGCAGGAATTCCTTAACGAAAGATGTAATCTCATCCTGCGATACTCCAGACCGGTAACCTATACCAAGGGAGATGTCCATCGGCACAAGGTAGCATACATTCCTTTCATTCTCATCAACTGCTCCATTAGTTATAACGACATTGGAATCATCCCCTGTGTTAAAACCAAGTTTATTTAGCATTATTGATCGTTTTCCGGAAACGTTCCTTATAGTGAGTCCTTTGCCGTTAACTATATCAGAATTCACCTTAATTGTGCACGATGGGTTTGCAATACTACATATCAGCTTCCTTGCGACTTCCTCAATGCTCACCAATCCTTTGGAATCTGAAGATGAGGTGATAACGCATGTTGATCCTATCATTGTTGATACGCTTTCTGCCAGCTTATTCGCTCCACCGAAATGGCCTGAGAGAACCGGTATTACAAAATTCCCCTGATCATCAATGCATATTACAGCAGGATCAATTACCTTGTTTCTTTCTATCAGATCTAGATAGCGTACAGTACCCCCAAGAGCCATGATGAATATGAATGCATCAGACCACTGCAGATTATTTTCTATCATCTCTCTTACGCTATTTTTCGATTCCCCATTTCTTGTGCTCAAGTGCCTGACATTGGATCCTAATTGTGTTAGGCTTTCTGATATATTTTCGGCAAGCCTCATCCCATCGTTCGAGACAGAGATCAATAGGATGTTTTTACCAGACCATTCACTGGTTTCCTGCACTTCTAGCCCCCCTGAAAGAATGGGTATAGTCCGGATCGTAGAGTTTTGAACGCCTGTATTTATCTATATCTACCACGTTCCCAACGATTATAAGGCTCGTCTTGTATAACCTGGCTTGTTTCACCTTTTCCGTTATATCCGCAAGCGTGCCCTTTATAACCATCTCGTCCGGCCAGGTTGAATGATAGACGATACCTACCGGTGTATCAGCATCATATCCGCCTTCCAGCAAATCTTTGACTACCTTATCAATCATCTGAATAGCAGTGAATATAACCATGGTGCTTCTATGCGAAGCAAGGGATCTTATATCCTCCCTCTGGTCAAGTGGTATTCTTTGCCCTCCCCTGGTAATTAATATGGACTGTGATACGCCTTCAAGAGTAAGTTCTATTCCAAGAGATGCTGCAGCAGATGTCAGGACACTTACACCCGGAATAACCTCATAATCTATGCCAAGTTCCTTAAGCCTGTCCATCTGTTCTTTTATTGCACCATATATATGAGGATCACCGGAATGAAGCCTCACTATCTTCTTTCCGTCCCTATACGCTTTTTCAATGGTCTCTATGACCTCTTCCAGTGTCATAGAAGCCGAATTCAATATTTCAGCTCTTTCGTTCACATGCTTTAGTATTTCTGGATTTACCAGGGATCCAGCGAATATAACCAGATCTGCATCTCTTAATCTCATTTCAGCCTTCAGCGTCAAAAGTTCTGGGTCCCCTGGGCCCGCACCAACTATAGATACTCTATATGTTTTATTTTCCATATAAATGCCTCCTCAAAACAATAAGCGAAAAGTAATCCGGTTCAGATTTACTTCCATCCCACTCTGAAACATCCGATAACTCCATCCTTTCCTCATCCATTTCACATCTCCTGCCGTACATTAGCAAATCGTTTGATCCAAATCCAGCATCCCTTAAGAATGATGAAAATTCCTTGAAATCTGTCTGTCCTTTTATTAGGAGCATAGTATCCACAAGGCCAGCATTCATCCTTATTAAATCCCTGTTTTCCATAGATGTTACAAGTATTGATTGCCTGCCATCAGCGAGTACAATACCGGCCCTTGCAGGGCATGCAGTGAATGAACTCACTCCCGGTATATAATTCACGTCCACATTCTTCTCCCTAAGGAGAGAGGCAATGTGCCCGAATGTACTGTATAGCATTGGATCGCCAAGTACAGCGTAACTGCATGTTTTGCCTTTTTCCAGTTCACCTGTTATCATGTGAACGTTTTCCTCCCAGCTCCTCCTTAGTATATCTTCGTTTTTTGTCATTGGAAACTCCAGTTTGAATACTTTTTCTTCCAGGTTATTGCCCAGACCTGAAATTATCTTCATTGTAAGACCAAGCGTTTTCTTGCTTGCCGCTGGCACGAATATTACGTCCGAACGTTTTAGTACATCCAGGCCTCTTATCGTGATCAGATCAGGAGATCCAGGCCCAACACCTACACAATAAAGCATCATTTTTTAAGCAGCCTCCGCAGATATTACGAAAACCGGGTTTTTAGCAATCATTGCAGTTCCGTTCCGTGTCTGCATGCCCCTTGATACTGAGATCTGGACAGCCTCAATATTTTGGAAACCGGAATTATTAAGCGCAGTTATTGATTTTGAAACAGTTTCCACCATTATTGCGTTCACTACTATCCTTCCCCCTCTTACCAGGGCTTTCCTGCACATGGGAACGATTTCCTCTATTTGATCCGAAGCTCCGCCAACAACTATTGTGTCCAGTCTTTCAATGACTTTGAGTGCGCTTACTGCATCCTCATTCCTGACCCGTACGTTGTTGTATGGTGAAAGCCTCTGGACGTTCCTCATTGTGAGGCTGCAGGCTTCAGGGTTCTTGTCAATTGCGAATACGATTCCTTCACGGTTGCACATTAACGATAACTCGACAGTTATGCTTCCAGATCCGGAACCTATATCCATGGCGGTTGATCCGCTCTTTATCCTGGCCTTAGATATTGTTATCGCCCGTATCTCCTCCTTTGTCATGGGTATGTTATCCAATCTTTCGAATTCCTCATCTGGAATTCCTGGCGTTACATATTTCCACTGCATTTTTTCCGTATTCATTTAAATACCTCCATATACTTTGATCAAGGCAGTATGAGAGTATAGATCCGTTTTGATCGATTATGAAGCATGACGATCTTACAGGATTCTTTGAACGTGATCTGATCCTCTCGCATATCCTGCCGGCTATGTAATCCATTACCACTTCGGCCATACCTGCACGCTTAAGCAGATCTATGGCGTGTTCCGTCGTATTGGATGACATTATCTGCATTATCATATCCCTATTAGCGCCGTACATCGCAGAAGCAGATGCTATGACCTCAAACCTTGCATCCGCCACCATGCTGTGTGTGTTGAAAACACCGGCAGCTATTTTTACGAGTTTTCCTGGAAGGCCGAAGATCACGATGTCCGTTATGCCTCTCT
This sequence comes from Thermoplasmataceae archaeon, assembly GCA_031961165.1. Lineage (GTDB taxonomy): Archaea > Thermoplasmatota > Thermoplasmata > Thermoplasmatales > Thermoplasmataceae > JAVRLS01. Next base: position 2,643 of record JAVRLU010000054.1, on the reverse strand, counting down.
CTACCGCCGTATCTAATGCTGTACCGACTCGATCACCTATGACTATGATGGCCTCCTTTGGCACGTTGAAGAAATTTTCGGCGTATTTCTCTGCTGTATTGCCAGGGCACAAAACTATGCATTTGCTTATGCAGGCCGCCCCGGAAACCATGGCTGACAGGTGCCCGGCGTACATGTCATTTGAAACAGGCTCTTCCAGGCCGGTTGTTCCAACTATTGAAACCCCATTCTCTATCCCAACCCGCGGATTCAGGGTTTTCTTTGCAAGATCAACGCCCCTCGGAACATATATTGTGATATCTATCCCGGCATCTTTCGGTATCACTTCGGTTACTGCATCTTCTATCATTTTTCTCGCTACCGGGTTTATCGCACTTTCCCCGGCCTTCACAGGCAGGCCATCCCTAAGCGCTGTCCCCACTCCTTTTCCGCCCTTTATATTTATGCCCTTCCCGTTTCTGATCGATACCATGGAAACTATAAGTTCACCGTTCAGCATGTCCGGATTATCCCCGGATACCTTCCTTGCTGACGCTGCAGTAACGCCTTTCCGGATTTCAGTGACCTTTTCTATGCTTACCTCTATGCGGAGGCCAATGGGAGTTGGGATAACAACACTCTTTGGACTTTGATTGAAAAATAACCTCATAGCTGCGGCTTTTGAAGCTGCTGAAGCGCAAGCACTTGTAGTCAGTCCATATTTTAATATGGGATCATTCATTTATATGCGTCCTTTCGTTTATGCTGTATTTTCTTTCATAACCCCGCGGGGTAACAAGTTTCCCGTTCTTGACAAAAGTCTTTGAATTTCCAACAATCACCGTCGTAACCATATCAACGTTATGATCGAGAAGATGATCTATGTCTGTTATTACATACTGCTGCCCATCCCTAAAAGCCTTCTTAACTATCCCGATAGGCGTGCTACCGTTCCTGTACCTGAGAACTATGTCCCTGAACCGCTTCAAATTTTCCTGAAACCTGCTTCCCTTTGGATTATAAACACATATTACAAAGTCTCCCTGTGCTGACAGCTCTATCCTTTTTTCTATGAGTTCCCATGGAGATAGCATATCGCTCAGGCTTATGGCAACGAAATCATTCATTATGGGAGATCCAAGTACTGCAGCGCTTGACGAAAGTGCAGTCACTCCAGGTACAACCTCTATATCCACGCCTTCTGATTCATCAAGTGCCATTACCAGTCCTGCAAGTCCATATATGCCAGGATCACCACTTGACACTAGTGATACAATATGTCCATTTCGTGCCAGGTTAATCGATTCTCTTGCACGATCGATTTCCTGCATCATTTCCCTTGAAACCACGGTTTTGTTTTCAAGCATATCTTCTATGAGATCAAGGTACAGCCTGTAGCCGACTACCGTGTCCGATTGCTCTATGCACCTTATCGCCTTCAGTGTCATCATGTCCTTTGAACCAGGTCCTATGCCAATTATGTATAGCTTTCCTTTCATTTTATAATGCCCCCTATAGTATTAATAATAGATGCCGCAATTGCACTGCCGCCTCTGTAACCAGGAACTGTGATGTACGTTAATGATGAAGAAATAAGATGTTCCTTTGATGCAGTGGCACCGACGAAACCTAATGGTGTACCTATAACCGAACCGTTGTATAGTTTATCTTTCCACATTTCCACAATCTTCTCCAATGCTGTAGGCGCATTTCCTACCACAAAGATCGGTTCCTTGTATCTTTTTACAGCGATACTGACTGCGGCAGCGCTCTTTGTTATGCCCGTTATTCTTGACAAATCCTTTGTCTCCTCATCGTCTATAAGACATACCGGTTTATTCTTCTCTAAAATGGTCTTAGCATAAATGCCGTTGAGTGTCATTTTTGAATCGCAAACAATTCTTTTTCCGCTTTTAACGTCGTCAAGTATCCTTTCTACTGCCCCATTGGAAAATTTCATTATCTTTGCAACGTACGGATCTGAGGATGCGTGGGCGCCTCTCAGTCTTATAAGATTCTCAGCGGTCTCCCCTTCGATTCCGGTGATTGATTTTATTGTCTGAAGGCTAACATCCATTATCTTCTCAGGCGGTATATCCCTTTGAGAGTTTAACCTGGATGCAGTCTCAGACAGAATAAGGTAAAGGAATTCTGTGGAAAGATCCTCCCAGTCCAGTTTTATTTCTTTTTCATCCCACTGTATGGATATATTTCCAGAATTGTTTACCTGCGATAAATTCAGTTTAGGGAAAGAACCCGCAGCATTAATACTAACTCCATTTACTTTCAGCCTCATGTCCGTTCAACTTTTTTTAACATATTTTTGTCTATTCCAGCATTCCATAGGTTTACAGGAAGCAGACACGCATGGTTATAGAATAAAATGTATTTTAATTTTATTCAGTTAACTTCACTACAATACGATGAAAATAAGTAAAGTAGAGAACATTTCTAATAACCTTTAAAATAAGAAAGTGTGATACTTGAATATAGGTTTGTGAATTCCCGGAATACAATATTACATGATAATGATCCGAATCGTTAGAATGATAGATGCAACGGTTTACGGATTCATAAGGAAGAAAAAGATCACAATCGTCCCTATAAGGAGGGATGCAGTATGACTAAGAAGAGATCATGGAAGAGAATATGTTTTCTGTCTTG
>JAVRLU010000053.1:0-8786 GCA_031961165.1 Thermoplasmataceae archaeon | reverse complement strand
TCGGTTTCCCGATAATGTCTGATCTTTCCAGTTTTTCACAGCAGACATTCGGCAACCAGAACCAGATCCTGAACAGGTTAACGCTTGTTGGAGTAGGCATACCTAATTATACGGCGGGTCTTCTGGATGGCTTCGACTACGGATGGACTCTCGAGACTGAGCTCGACATAGAATACATAGCTGCAATGGCGCCTCTAGCGCACATTGATGTCGTTTCAGTGCCAAGCCCGCAGTTTACAAGCTTCGACAATGCATATGCATTCATAGCACAGTACCTAGTCGACAACGATAATATTAACAATATATCGGCCGGAAATGTTGTTATAGGGCCGGTATCAGGGGCTACGAACATAACGATAACGAGCAACTCATACGGAGCACCGGAGTGGGAAACAATATTTGAGGGATCTCCGATGTACATCACGCTTGAGGATACCCTTCTTGAAGAGCTGAATGCTGTCGGTGTCACAAACTTCTTTGCATCCGGTGATGATGGTTCCAACTCAATGGCAGCCTCGCCGTCAATTCCTTCACAATCCCCCGGATCGACATCGGTTGGTGGAGGCCAGGCGACAGCCGAAGATAATGGCATCGAGTTTCCGGTGACTAACACCATCGTTATAGGGGAATTCGGGCTTGAAATGTATGTTGCGCAGGCAACCGGTCTTGCAAGCTTCACATACTGGAGCTACGGTTCCGGTCTTAGCGGGACATTCAAGGGAGAGGTTGGAGGAGGCTTCGGTATATCAGTGGCTGAACAGCAGCCATGGTACGAAGCCGGAATTGATGTCTATGAGAGCGGGGCCCTCCTTGATCCTATGGTTTCAAACTCTGCAGCATTCAACATGAGCGTTTTTGCCTTCGGTACATGGAATCTCTTCTATGGCGGCACATCATTTGCAACCCCGATCACTGCGGCAGAATGGGCACTTATAGAGGAACAGGCAGCACTGCTTCCGGCATCCACTCCGGCCATGGGAAACATAAACTACATGCTTTTCGCAGCCCACAACGCATACCAGGCTAATGTTCAGGATATAGTGAATCCCTTCGTACCCATGCAGAACATCGGTACGGGCTTTAACTATGGCCCGGTAAACTCCTATTCATGGTACCTGTTCAACCTGAGCATGAGCGAGCCTAGCGATCCCGTGCTTCCTGGATGGTATGCCACAATATCAAACCCCGTGGACAGCGGCTGGACATTCCTTGGCGGACTTGGAATGCTGAACGCAGCGTCAATGGCCTCTGACCTGATAGGACATACAGCCTTGCCTGGTTATTCCCTGCTTAATCCGTCCTTCGGCGTAAAGGTAGTTACACCTTCCGGTCCCTCACCCATAAGCCAGCTTGTGGCAGGCGCGTCCTATACATTCCAGATATACCTTGCAAACGGTGGATCGGCCAGCAGCAATTATAAGATAACGGCATACAGCGGAGGCCAGGTTACGATGATAACTCCAAATGCAACCGGGGCCTTCCAGTACACCCCTGCATACCAGCCATTATCATTCATCGGCAACGCGACAGAATACGGCTATATTTATGTAACGGTAGCTAACAGTCCCGCGCAACAGCCAGCATGGTATTATCAGCAGTTCGGGATATCGATGATGCCGGCATCAGGCAACCTTGTCCTTACAGTTACGAATCCTGAGGGTGCTGCGGAGAATTCAACGGTCGAGATTCCAATGTTCACAACAGGCATGACAGGGTTCTATAATTATTACGGAATCGGGCCGTCAGAGGTGATGCTCAATGGTGTACCCGTGGCATCAGCAGTGGTTTCAGAAATCTCCGTTAACGTAAGCGAGTATGAAATAATGGATCCGACGGTTCCACTGGCATCCTATATGCCAGGTGTTACTGTAGGCCATTTCCTGACGGATGCAAGGGGCAACTTTGTTTTGTGGACAGATGCACTTCTTGCAGAGAACAATGGATCGGTCTATACCCAGGTCGTTCAGCTTGTGGCACATTACAGGGGGCTGACATCAAATACGGTTACGGTCTACATTGAACCGCAGGCAGGTGATTTCATACCTGATGTGCATATGAACAGTGCCGGAAACGCGCTTACGGGAATGGTGCAGTTTGCGGACATGAAGTATGTGAACTACATCAACGTGTCCATAGGGGATATGCCCGGGCAGTACGTGAACGAAACTTTCCCGCCGGTCTTCTCTAACCAGGCCCTGAATATCAGCACAAGTGATGTCCTCAACGGGTACGTGCCGGTAAACTTCACGGTACTTCCGCCGGCTGGGACTCCAATAAACCTGACGATGGTGGCATCCGGTGCCAATGATCTCAGCATAATCTATTCGCTTTTCGGTTTCACATACGTAAGCCAGGATGTGCAGAAACCGTTAGTTTGGGTATACGAGATTCATATTTCGAACAGTGGCCCGGACCCATCGGCTTCAATAATGAGTGATTCGGGTTATGTTGTAAACGGGAACGTTAACCTATCGTATTCATCATCATGGGTGAGGCCGGATGCAGTATCAGGGGAGATATTAGTGCAGTCAATGGCCGGGACAGCGCTAAAAGCCGATCTGAATAATAACAACGGCTACTACCTCTGGAACACAACTTCATTGCCCGATGGCTACTATGTCGTTACGTATAGAGTCGTTACTTCCACAGGGGTATCATCGGATAGTTCCATGCTGTTCTACGTCGATAATTCACAGGCAGCACTGACATCGGAAATAGCGGTTCTGAGTTCCGAGTACAATAATGCGATAAAGAATATATCAATGCTTGAACAGCAGATAGCTCAGGCATCTTCGATGAACACTGCACTGAAAAATGAGATAGCAGTGATGAATACCACAATATCCCAGATGGGTGCATCCCTGAAGGCAGCCGATGCGAATTATAACATTACGATCCTCCGTCTTGAATCGGCAGAAAACGAGATTGCAGTTCTTAACAGCCAGAACAGTGCATATTCGAACGAAATTTCCACACTGAATTCCGAACTTAACCAGTCACAGTCAACAATTCAATCACAGAAGGCGCAGATAAACAATTTGCAGAATGAAGTTTCCCAGCTTGAGCAGAAAATATCATCAATGAACAAATCCAGCAGTGATTCCAGCATCAACATACTTGCATACGACAACGGCATGGTAGGAATACTTGGAATAGTTTCACTTGCAGGTGCAGGTTCGGCCGGGATATTCATCAGGATATTCAGGAAGAAAAAATAAATAATCTCTTTTATTTTTATTTTTTAAAAAAATCAAATTCTTCAAATGTATCTAGGAAGTGGATTCCCCTTTCCGTTATTCTGTAGTATAATGTTTCATGAGCATCAAGCGATTCCATCATATCCTTCTTCATTAGGTATCTGACAATATCCATTGCCATCCTGTAATTAAGGTTCGCCTTATACATAATATGTGTTATCCTTACACCGTCACTGTAATTCCGTGCAACATTCAGAACGTCTATCATTATAGAAATTCTATCGCGATTTTTTGGCCTATCGGTGTTCGTGAGTTGCACATGGTAATGTATGACATTATGAGTATTAAAAAGTTCCTAATCTAAAGTAACCATGTAATCGAATACGAATCGATAGTTTTTCATATTTAACGTTTAATAAATACAATGGTCATTCACCCCGGGCCACAATGTCGGACCAACCGAAATTTCATCCCCGGATTCGTGACCCTTTTTATCGCATTTATATTTTTTCCCCAAGTATCGCAGAAGCTTCAGAAACCTCCTTTGTATCGGCACTGAACGCGAATCTCACATAATTTCTTCCGGCATTCCCGAATGCTATGCCCGGTGAGCTTCCGACCCCGGTTTTTTCAAGTATGTACTCGCTCATGCCAGGCGAATCAATAATTCCTTCCGGATACTCTTTGATACGGCACCAGAGATAGAAAGCGCCTTCCGGTTTAACGGGATCAAGGTATCTGCTTTTAGACACTGCTGAATATATTATATCCCTTCTCCTCTGGTATTCCCTCCGCATTTCAGAAATATAATCCTGCGGACCCCTCAGTGCAGCCACCGCACCGTACTGTGTTATTGAGTTTACCCCATTTATGGTGCACCTCAGCAGTTTTTTAAATCTTGATATCATTTTAGAATCGCTGGAATGAAGATAACCGATCCTCAGGCCGCTCATAGCGTATGTTTTTGACATCGAATAGGCACTTATGGTCTTTTCATAAATCGAGGCTGGGCTGGTATTTGTTTTTCCATCGAATATTACGTCTTCATAAGCTTCGTCGCTGACAACGTAAAGGCCATGATCGGATGCAATGTCAGCTACTTTCCTTATGGTTTTTGCGTCGAAAACCTTTCCCGTGGGATTGTGCGGAGAATTAAGGAAAATTGCCCTGATACTCTTATCCCTTTCTATAGCAGCTTCCGCGCCGTCAAGATATGTTCCAGCATCCACGGGAACCGGGATACCTCCGGCCAGTTTTATGTTTTCTCCTATCTCTGTCCACATAGGGTCCGGTATTACGACCTTATCGCCTTCAGAAAGAATGGCCCTGAATAGCACGTTAAGGCCGTTCATCCCGCCATTCGTAACAACGACATGATCGGCATCAGCATTCCTTATACCGTTCTTTTTCCTCAATTTTTCTGCTATTGCTTCCCGGAGATCGGGTATTCCGGACGAATCTGTATAGTGAGTTTTGTTCGATCTTATGGCTTCTATTATTGCGTCGGCAACGTGGGGCGGTATGCTGAAGGAAGGATCTCCGGATTCGAGCCTGTAAACCTTCTTTCCCTCCCTCTGCATCTTCAGAAGCCGGTCTCGCATCTCGACGATAGCGCCAGAAGAAACCTCATCAATCACATTCGATTTTCTTTGAACCATTTCAGGTTCTGTTCCACTTTCCAGGTTCGAACTTTTTTCCATTATTTATGTGCATAACATATGGAATAATAATGTATCATTGATTTAATAGACATTATGTTTATTTTTTATGATCTCCATGTTCCGCCAGTTACTGCGTTTCAGTACATTCGAATTTAAATATTACTATTATACATAAAATACATCAATCATAATACAAATATTTATAATAAAAAACATTTATATACAATGATTGCCATGTTTAAATTTATCATGGAAAGTGAGGAAATACCTGAATTTATATTAAAGAGCAGAAAGTATTTGCCGGAAAATAACGAAAGAGTCAGGGAATTTGAGAAACTACTTGAATTTTCAAGGGAATCGCCTGAGAGATTCTGGGAAGAATCTGCGGAAGGAATCGAATGGTATAAGAAATGGGATAAAGTGATGGAAGGAAGTTTCCCGGATTTTAAGTTCTATGTCAAGGGGTTTTCGAATGTTGAGGAAAATCTTATAGAGAGACATATAAGGAGCGGAAACGGGAACAGGGCAGCACTCATCTTCTGAAAATGAGGCAGGTAAATCGAAATTCTATACTTATTCGATGATAAGCAGGGAAGTTTCTATGATTTCAAGTGCATTCAGGAAGGCCGGGCTTAAAAAGGGGAGCAGGGTTGCGATATTTCTTCCGAATATACCGGAAACGATCTTATCGATCCTCGCATGTTACAAGATCGGTATCCTGTTCAATACAATATTTTCCGGTTTTTCTGTCAAGGCGCTTGAGGATAGGATAAACAATTTCGAACCTGAGATCATCATAACGGCAGACGGAACGTACAGGCGTTCAAATCTGATCGAGTTGAAGAAAAAGGTCGACATGATAAAATATGAAAAACCGCATAGGGTAGTAGTCGTAAGGAATGCCGGCGTAGATGTCGAGATGCGCAAAGATGATATCTATTACGATGAATTCATAAGTTCCGGGGATGGAACGATTGGCAGTGAAATGGTTGAAGCAAATGATCCCGGAATAGTCTTTTATACATCCGGGACTACCGGAAAGCCAAAGGGTGTCGTTCTGTCAGGCATCGGTTTTCTTGTCAATAATTATGTTTACGCGAAATATCACCTTGACCTGCATCCTGACGATGTATTATGGTGCACAGTCGATATAGGCTGGCTGACCATGCATATATGGGGCATAATAGGGGCCCTGTCAAATGGCATAACGACATTGTTTTACGAGGGTTCTCTCGATTATCCATCCTTTGACCATTTCTACAGGATAATAGAAAGGTACAGGGTATCGAAGCTTTTCACCGCCCCAACGGCCATAAGGATGCTGATGAAAAATAGCGATACTGTGCCTGCAAAATATGATCATTCATCCATAAGGGTCATAGCGCTAGTCGGTGAACCCCTGAATCCTGAAGCATGGCACTGGATTCACAGAAATTTTCCGGATGCATATATAAACAATACATAGGGCCAGACTGAAACGGCAGGAACACCAATATCTGGCGCAGCCTTTTCTACGGCCATGAAACCCGGATCATCCGGTATTGAATTCCTTGGGATATCGGCTGAAATAGTGGATGATCAGGGCAATCCTGTCCCAAATAATACACCAGGAAACCTCGTACTCAAATCGCCTTTTCCGATGATGATACGCGATCTATGGAACGATCATGAGAGGTATATAAAAGAATACTACACGAGGGTAAAGGGAAGGTATTTCACCTATGATACCGCCGTAAGGGATGATGATGGGCATTTCTGGATACTTGGCAGAAACGACGACGTAATAAATGTTGCAGGCCACAGGCTGAGCACTATGGAGATGGAAAGTGCAGTAATGGAGAGCAATAAGATTGCGGAATGTGCTGTTGTAGGTGTTCCGGATCCACTGAAGGGCCTTGTTCCCGTAGTCTTCATAACACCGAAAAATGAATACAGGACCGAGAAAGGCTTTGAAGGGATGATTTCAGATTCAATAGATCAGAGGATAGGGAAATTTGCAAGGCCTGAAAGGGTCATTGTTGTTGATGAAATGCCGAAGACACCGAGCGGAAAGATACTGAGGAGATTCCTGAAAGAAATATTTGTTTACGGAAATATAAAGGGAGATGCCACAGGCCTTGAAAACCCATCATCCATCGAAAAAGTAAGGGCCACTCTTAACCGGTAATGCTGCATATTATAAAAACGGAATTTTGAAAAATTACCTGAAATAATACATTTTCATCCGCCATGCTTGAAATCAGGATACAGAAGCAGGCCCCCATCAACAACAAGCGTTGTGCCGGTTATATACGAAGCCAGGTCGCTGGCCAAGAAAACCGCCGCATCAGCAATATCCTCAGGTGTTCCAAGTTTTTCCATGGCTATCTTGCTGTTCAGGTCTTTGAGTGTATCCGGGTTTCCCCACACGTCCTTATTTATACTCGTTTTTATTGCGCCAGGTGCGATGGCAACAACACGTATTCCTGATTCCGCGGTTTCCTGCGCAAGCGTTTTTGTAAACATTGAAAGACCGGCTTTGGCAGTACAGTACGCTGTATAACCGGACCACGGAACGAACTCATGCACAGATGTTATATTTATTATAGTTCCTTTCCCTCTTTTTTTCATTCTCTTAACTGCCTCCCTTGAGCAGTAATAAGGGCCATACAGATTTATTGCTATAACTTTTTCCCAGGATTCTATGTCGTCTTCCCCTACAACGGATCTTTTGCCATCTATGCCTGCGTTGTTTACCAGCACATCAAGCTTCCCAAATTCGCTATCTATTTTTTCAAACAGGGTTTTTACCTCTCCGGAATTAGAAACATCTGCCTGGAATGCCTTTGCTTTTCCTCCCTTTCCGGTTATTCTTTCAACAAGGCTTTCGGCCGGTTCCTTTTCGCTATGATAATGAACTGCAACCGTTGCGCCGGCATCTGCAAATTTTTCTGCCATGGCCATTCCAAGGCCGGAGCTGGATCCGGTAACGAGAACAACCTTCCCGGTCAGATCTATGCCAACTCTTGTCCTTTCATTACTATTTTTTTGTTCATCCATTGAAATACATGGCTATTTCTGGTGTTAACCTTTTCGATTCTTAAATGGATTTTGAAAAATGCCATTAATGAGGGCTTCCAATGTGGCCTGAATTTACTGAGCTAGCTTCAAAATTGAGCTATGACATAGGGAAAATCGGCATTCAGAGAAAATATTACAGACGTAATTTACACGATATGGAAATCGCTAAAAAATATGGATCTATTTTAAAGCATTTCTATAAACGCTATAAAGAAGTTTATGATCAACTGACAGATGACGAATTACCGGTAAAAGAATTTTCAGGTACGCTTGTTTAAGCAAAAGGATTTTTATATTATTTGGATGCCATTTTCATATATATTCAACTGATATTGAAAATAGTATTAAACCTCATGTAATATGGGCCCGACCGGGTTTGAACCGGTGATCTCCGCCTTGTAAGGGCGACGTCGTAACCACTGGACTACGAGCCCTAACTATGTGATAGATCATATGTATAAAACTTTTTATTTTCATATGGCGTACTGTCAAATCTGAGAGATCAATTCCAGCGCTGAATGGAGAAATAATAGATATCTTTATCGCTCAAATTTGACATCATTCAATTCCTCCCAAGCGTAAATCCCTAAATTCCGTGAATATATTAAATATTATACCGTCATGAATATTTAGGGCTGGTTCCTCTTCTTATTTTTATAAAATAGCATCCCGGATATAAAATTAAAAATCAATGCCCTTCCTAGCAAGAATTCCCTTCTGGTATGGATGTTTTGGAGAATAGACCTCTGTGATCATGTCAGCCCTCTCCATTATCACGTCCGGGATTTTTCTGCCGGTAAATATCAGTTCTGTATGTTCTGGCTTAATGTCCATTATTTTTATTACATCTTTTATCTGCAATAAATTA
>JAVRLU010000052.1:0-8847 GCA_031961165.1 Thermoplasmataceae archaeon | reverse complement strand
AATAAAAGATCTTATAGGCGTTTTTCCTACGGATAATACCGGATTGATGATACTGAAAAAAGCCTTATTTAACCAGGCAATGGAAGGTGATGACTAGTATGATTGAGGCATTTATAGGAAAAGGAGGAGTTGGAAAAACCACCCTTGCTTCAGGTTATGCACTCGTTTGCTCCGGTTTTGGCAGCACAGCTCTCATTTCGACAGATACCATGCCATCGCTTAATTACCTTTTCCCTGAAAAAATCAGGAACCTGTCTGTTTATGAAATAAGCGAAGAGGACATAGCAAAGGAATGGATAGAGAAATACGGGGATGAAGTCTATAGCATACTTTCAAATTTTTTCGAGGCCGACAGGGATATTATAAGCCATATCGCAAATGCACCTGGGGTTCCGGAGGAATTTATGATCTCAAAGATTGTGGAGATGAAAAATAGCGGAAAGTATGACTATATTATATGGGATACCCCGGCATCCTCATCAACGATGCATTTACTCTATCTTGAAAATGATTTTTACAACCACATAGGAAGAGATATACGCTTTTACCTGAAAATGAAAGATGCATTCAAGGTATCAAAAACACTGGATATTCTTGAGGAATGGAAGGATCTTGCAGAGAGTGTATGGAAGGAAGTCAAAAACTCAAATTTTTACCTGGTGCATACCGATGATGAATTATCTATAGTGCAGTCTAATCAAATAAAGCTTGATCTGGAAAGACTCGGGATAAATATATCCGAAAATATTTCAAACCGCACTAAAACGGGTGGATCAGGCATATCCGTGCCTGAATTGAATGGTACGGCCCGGGAGATTGCCCGCAAAACGATGCCCTTTATGCAGCATCTATTTGAAACCGTACATGAACGGAGGAGTCTATGAAGGAAGACGAATTGCAGATTCGTAAGGATGCGAAAGAAAATAGCAGAATTAGCCTGAATCGAACGAATTTGAATGAAGCCATAGACAGGATGATGAACTTAGGAAATATTGACGAAATCGGGGCCGCTATTGATCAAGTTATATCCGAAGTGAAAGGCCAGGATTATAGTTTAAAGTTAATTGCCGGTGACGATTCCAATTCATTGCTTTATGGCCGTGATGCTTTTCTCAATCAATTGCTCCAGATAAAGAACTCACGCACACCGGAAAGGGCATACTACTATCTTAAAAGGCTGAAAAAATCAATAAATGCTGAAAGGAGCACCTATTTCAGCGACATTAACCTTCTCAGATGGAAGGAATACAGCGATATAATAACCGATAGCCTGTGGATACTTGACAGGAGAAACAGCGATCCGCAGAATCTTGCGTGGTACTGGGGCAATTTTGTTCCACAGATACCAAAGCAGCTGTTATTGCGTTATACAAAGATCAATGAATGGGTTCTTGATCCGTTCTGCGGAAGCGGGACGACAATCGTGGAGGCGAAGAAGATTGGCAGGAATTCTCTGGGAATAGAACTCAATAGATCAGTGGCAGAAAAAGCCGCTGAATTTGCCAGCAGGGCCGGCGGAAACTCAAAGGGCATAATAATTCAGGGTGATTCTGCAAAGCTGGATATTAAAAGTGCCATGGAAAGATACGGCATAGAGACTTTCAGTTTCATGATACTGCATCCACCGTACCATGATATAATAAAATTTTCGGATGACAGGGACGATTTATCGAACGCAAGGACTGTAAATGAATTCCTCGAAATGCTTGAAAGGGTCATTGACAATGTGATTCCCCATCTCCAGAAGAAGCGCTTCATAGCGATGGTTATGGGCGACAAATATGCGGGAGGCGAGTGGATACCGCTTGGATTCATGTCCATGAACCTGATGCTGAAAAGGGGATTCAGGCTCAAAAGCATAATAGTAAAAAATTTCGATTACACAAAGGCAAAACAGAAGAATTCAGAATTATGGCGTTACAGGGCCCTGGCCGGCGGGTTCTATATATTCAAGCATGAATACATAATGATCTTCCAGAAATTATGAATATTTTCAATTCTGGTCCTGACATCTAATCACCTGCATCCTTCTGGCTTCATTGAAGACCTCTCGACCTATCTCTGTAAGGTCGTAGCATTTGTCAATTAGCCCCATCTGAAGGAGGCCCTTAACCTTTTCCGGATTCTGTTTTCTGTTCTTCCTGCTGCAAAGCATTTCCAGGTTTTCCAGGCCTATGTTCTTTACGTAATACTTTGGTGTTATATCCTTAAGTACCTGTTCGCCTTCCTTGTTTATCTCGTAATATGTATGATGTTTGTGCACCTCAGGGCTCTTTTTCAGCTTTGCATCTGTTCTCTTTATTGAAGTATTCGTGTATATGCTAAGATATCCCATGCCTTCAAGCCTTTTAAGGTACTCCTTTATCCTGTATTGTGGTATTTCTGTATAACGCATTATATTTTTTGCATAATCTACCCTTGCTATGAGAAAATGCCTCAGAACCCTGAGCATATCGTATTCTTTGATTAAAATGCCTATGTTAGCCTTTTCATTTTCATCCATAATTGCTTGGACTCCATTGATTCAGTTCCTGAAAACTGGGCCGGAATAAATGAGCGGTTAATTTTTCTGCCGGATCACCATAATTTTAATACCTGCACCTGTCCGTTAGCGTGTGAATTTAAATGCATTCAGGTTGTGAAATAAACTTTTCCGCCATTCTTTATATGATCGTATATTGCCTTTCCAACGTCCGTTCCAAGTTTTATGCGTATAATCCCCTTTGATGATGAAAGAGCCTGAAGAACCGGGACATCATCAAGAAATATCTTTACGTGCTGATTGGCCTTTCCAACGTCGATATATATTATTTTATTCTTAATTTCTATCTCTGCAGCATTCTTCTCTGTTTTCTCTACAGGGCTGCTTTCATCTGCCTCTTCTACATCAAGTTTTATCCCGAGCCTCTTTTCAAGTTCGTTTATATTTTCTCCTTTCCTTCCAATTATCTTAGGTATATATTTTTTATCGACAATAATACGTGCCCTATCATCGCCTTCCATTTTTACCTCGACGTTTTCGCTTCTTATCATTCTTTTTATGACCTCCTCTATACGGCTTTTTGCAAGCTTCGACGCTGATGTTTCTTTTTTTTCCTTTATCGGAACCACAACAATCTGTTCCCCGAAGCTGTATATTTCAAAAAGAGGTTTTTCGGTGATGAGATCGGAAACGATAATTACAGGCCTTGCAAGATCTTCCTGGCTCATTCCTGATGGAATTTTCACAGTGTATTCAGTTTTCAGGACCTGGTGTATCTCACCATCTTCAATATATATTATGGTGTCAATTATCTGCGGAATCAGGCCCAGATCTATCCTTCCTATGAATCGCTGAAGCGCATCTATTGCCCTGGTAGCGTGCACGACACCCACCATGCCTACACCTGCCAGCCTTAAATCAGCGTAAACCTTGAAATCGTCAGTAACCCTCATCTCATCAAATATAGTATAATCAGGCCTTACCAGCAGGAGTATATCTCCGGTCATTTCCATTGATCCCTCCAGCTCGGTATACTGGGTTATTTCCTTTGCTACGTCAAGGTCTCTGGGTTTTTCCATTGTCTTTACTATTTTCCCCTTTGAATTATAGAATTCAGCCAGTGCCTGTACAAATGTGCTTTTTCCTGCTCCTGGAGCTCCGGCAACGAGTATTCCGCTGGCATTCCTTTCCAGTCTTTCAGTAACTTTCTCGTCGATTTTGTAATAATCTATGCCGAGCTTCACGACAGGTCTTACGGCAGTTATTTCAAGGTCATCTGAAAAGGGCGGCCTGGTTATGACAATTCTTATGTTTTTAAGCTGTATCACTGTGGCCCCGAAAACATCCATTTCAATGAATGAGTCCGGTTCAAGTTTCCCCCTCTTGACTATGTTGCTTGCAACTGTTTCAAGTTCTTCATGCGATACTAGGTAATCCAGTTTTTTATAATGCACAGATCCGGGCTTGCCCTCCTTCAAAACTGGATTTGTAAGAGCTTTCAGGTGCACACTCATTGTGTCATCGCCAAAGTATTCCTCAATATTCTTGACAATTTTCTTTGGCGGCTCGAGGTATTCGACATTTATTCCCTTTATAATTGCAATGTCCCTCTGTATATTATCCCCGGTAACAAGGGTTGCACTATATTCAAGCGCAACCCTCCTGATCATTTCATCAATTTCTCCGCTTTTTGCACGTTTAATCTGCCATTCCCTGGGCCTTTCCCCTACCGTCTCTATCGATATTTTCCCGGACTCCTCGAGATGCCTTAATTTCTTTAATTCCTCAAGAGCGGCAAAACCTATAGAACGGCCCTCATTTGCCTGATTCTCAACTTCAGAAAGCATTGCCTCAGACAGTATAACATTCGATCCTTCCTTTTTTGAGATGAAATCTGTAAACCTTCCATCAACTATAACCGAAGTATCCGGTACGTAATCCACGATCGTAGATTATAGATAACTATTTAACATTGTTTATAATTTAAAATAATGGATGCTGTTGAGTATCAGATAGAGGATATAATATACAGTTACGTTAAAGATTCAACGGACGTTCTCTCATTTTCAGGCGGTCTTGACAGCACCCTTCTGCTTTATCTTTCCGGGATGACACTTAAGCCGGTCGTGGCTGGTTTCAATGGATCACACGATGTTGAAAGGGCAATGGAAGTTTCAAATATTCTCGGGATCACCCTAAAGAAAATAATTCTGGACGATATAGACCTGAAGGATCACATCAAAAGAATAAAAGATATCGATCCATCGGTTAAAAGGCAGGAGATAGGGTACGAGCTGGTACTTTCAGTTGTACTTGAGAATTCTGGAGGGAATGCCGTGGTTACGGGTCAGGGAGCGGATGAAATTTTCTACGGGTACCATGATCTTGTCATATCTCAGATCAGCAACCTGGAACACCTTCATAGGTTGGTTGAAAGAACACTCCCGCGCGAAAAGAAAATGGCGGAAGAAATGGGGAAAGAGCTTATAACTCCTTACCTTGATGAAAAGATCGTAGATATTTGCAGTAAAATACCAAGATCACATCACGTTTCAAACGGTACTGGAAAGCTTGTGCTAAGATCCATTGCAAAGCTTTCCGGTGTTCCCGAATCATTGTACCAATATCCAAAGAAGGCCGCACAGTATGGTTCCGGAATTGACCGTTTCCTTAAATCTGTTGGGTATTATGGCCTGCTTTGAAATGCTATTGTTTTTAAAATCCTTTGAAAAGGTTTTTATTATATTCAAAATAAAGATGCGATAAACATGGTATATATAGGTATAATAGGCGGAAGCGGCCTTTACGATCTTATGGAAAAGAAGGAAAAAATCGAAATAAATACTCCTTTCGGGATGCCTTCAGATTATATTGAAGTGGGCGAGGTCAATGGTGTTGAAATCGCTTTCCTCCCAAGGCATGGGAAGAAACACACGATTCCGCCTCACATGGTAAATTATAGGGCGAATATATGGGCACTTCACAGCCTTGGTGTTGAGAGGGTCATAGGCCTTAACGCAGTTGGATCATTAAGGGAGGATTTCAGGCCAGGTGATATAGTAATACCCGATCAGTACATTGATTTCACAAAGAAGAGAGATCTGACGTTTTATGATGGGCCTGAAGTTTACCACATTTCAGAGGCGGATCCTTTCTGCCAGGAAATGAACAGCATATTCATTGATGAGGCTCGAAATCTTAAAATGCCTGTTCATGATAAGGGTACATATATTACAATTGAAGGCCCAAGGTTTTCAACCAGGGCAGAATCCAAAATGTTCAGGCAGTTTGCGGATATCATTGGAATGACTCTTGTGCCGGAAGTTAATCTGGCAGGAGAGCTTGCGATGTGTTATTCTGTTATTGCTTCGATAACGGACTATGATGTGTGGGCTGAAAAACCTGTTGATGCCAGAGAAGTAATGATGATAATGAAACAGAATGATAAGAAAGTCAGGGATTTACTTTTCAGTTCCCTTCCGAAAATCGGCAGAGAAAGAAAGTGCAACTGTTCCCTGAGGCTTGATAACGCTAAAGTGTGATGCAAATGAAAATAAAATTTTTAGGCGGAGCTGAAGAAGTCGGAAGACTTGGTGTAAAGATAACGGACAGGAATACGAATGTTCTGGTTGATTACGGTGTAATACCCGAAAAACCTCCACAGTATCCACTGCCTCCGGAGCCCATAGATGCGATGTTTATAACGCATTCCCACCTCGATCATATAGGTGCGATCCCCGTATATTACCATAAGAGTGAACCGGATCTGTATGCAACGGAAATGACTGCAAACTGCATGAAGCCGTTGCTGAACGATTCCCTTAAGGTTACAAATATAGAGGGATACCCGGCAATGTTCAACTCGGATGATATAAACGAGGCTCTTGGAAATCTCCAAATCGCTCATTATAATGAGAATTATGACATCGGGGATTTCAAGGTAACTCCGTATCCAGCAGGGCATATTCCGGGATCTACAATGTGGAAATTTGAAAACAGCAGATCCATTATGGTAACAGGCGACATCAATACTCTTGACACGTACCTTCTTGATGGGGCAAAACCTGTAAAGACTGACGTACTGGTCATTGAAAGCACATATGCAGGAAAAAATCATGAAAGCAGGGATGACGTAAAAACACGCTTCAGAGAGAGAATAAAAGAAGTTGTGGATAATGGCGGAAAGGTCATAATACCTGCTTTTGCAGTGGGAAGGACCCAGGAGATCGTCATGACCATAGCTGATATGGGATACGACGTTTCCGTGGACGGCATGGGAAATACTATAAGTTCAATATATCTTCATACGCCGGGCTTCCTCAAATCAAGAAAGGACTTTTTAAGGGCGCTTGGCAAAGTACATGAAATAAAGGGAAACAGGATGAGGGAAAATGCAATAAACAGCGATGTTATAGTATCAACTTCCGGAATGCTTGACGGCGGGCCGGTACTTGGATACATACAGAAACTTCTTGAGGATGAAAAAAGCGCTATATTTGTAACCGGATACCAGGTTGAGGGCACTAACGGAAGGAGCCTACTGGAAACAGGCACAATGAATATAGCAGGCGTGTCCGTGAAACCAAAGATGAAGGTGGACTTTTTTGATATGTCAGCCCATGCGGGCCATGACGAGCTTGTAAGCTTCATAAAATCCATTGATCCGGAAAAGGTTATACTGTGCCACGGGGATCACAGGGAGGAACTGATAGACAGCCTTTCAGAGTACGATGTCCTGTTGCCCTATAATGGCAAAGAATACGAAATTTAGAAATAAGTTTTATATCTTTTTTTCACTTTTATTTCTTGATCTCCATATTTTTTCAAGCGAAATATTTTTAGTTTCAGGAGCCAGTAAAACTGACGTTATTAATGCCGCCAGACTGACAAAGGCAAATATCATCAGGGAGTGAAACACAGTGAAGAACGGGAAGATGATAACGCCCATAACTGCTCCTATCCGCGACACTGAAGTCGAAATCCCCTGCACAGTGGATCTGTAATTTGTCGGATAAAGTTCCGTCGGATAGAAGAGCGTTGCCGCCCCTACCCATTGTTCAAACATTACGAATGAGAAGAAGAAAGGAACCACGTATAAAAGTCCGCTGATTTTTATCAAAGAACCCAGGAAGAGAAGAAAAGACATTATCAGGAAACCGGAAACCGTAAGAAACCTGCGGCCGGCTCTGTCCGCAAGCGGAAGGGCGATGGCGTATCCAGCTATGGCGCCAAGGGAAATTATTATACTGCTCCTGGCCACGGTCCTGAGGCCAGCAGTGTTGATCATTGCCGATTTAAGGCCCATTTCACTTATGACAAGCGGATAGTAGAAACCAATCCCGTAAGCAGCCACATCAAATAAAAACCATACAGAAAGCACGAAGATTGTTGTATAAAGATACTTATTCCTGAAAAGATCTTTGAATGATATTTTATCCTCGGCTTCCATTTCAGTTCTCCCTTCGCCAGGATCCGGATACTTCCCTGTCATTTCATATACGATACTTTCAGCTTCCCTCAATTTCCCGTGCGATATGAGCCATCTAGGGGACTCCGGAACCTGCATCCTCAGGAAAATGATCGGTATCGATATCAGACCGCCTATAATGAAGGTATATCTCCAGAAGTACAGGGTATATGCAAAGGCATAATTCATTGCACCTGAAAAAAGTGATCCCAGCCAGTACATGCCGACCATACCAAAGAGCATTCTCCCCCTCCTCTCAGAGGGAGAAAATTCAGCAACCATCGTGGAACTTATCGGGTAATCACCGCCTATTCCGATCCCGAGCATAAACCGGCTGATGAAAAGCATGTAGAAATTCATTGAGAGACCTGAAATTATTGCAAAAATTGTGAAAAAGAACAGATCGATGCCGAATATTTTTTTCCGGCCGATTCTGTCGGAGAGTTTCCCTAGTATGGGGGCTCCCACAATCATACCTACAAATGCCGAAACATTGACAAGGATATATTGAACTGAAGAGAGATCCAACTGGTGAGGTATCAGGATTATAGCCATGGTTATTACAGAAAGATCGTAACCGTCAAGAAACATGCCCATCGATGCCAGCAGCTGTATCCGTGTGTGAAAGGGCTTCAGCTGAGATCTGTCCATATAATCAAAAAAAGCCATGATAAACCACTTCTCCTTTGAAGTCCCGCACAATTATACGTGTGTAGGTATTGAAAATAACTGTTTATAAAAAACCTATGCCTTTATTTTATAAATAATTTATCGAAAATTGTCCGTACATTTTGCGGTTGTTTATCTGAACGCGTTATCATGATATTTTCTGCATTCAACGGACTATAGGCCGAAAATTGTATCTCTCCTGCATTTCATCCGTTTTTATGAAATATCA
>JAVRLU010000051.1:0-9027 GCA_031961165.1 Thermoplasmataceae archaeon | reverse complement strand
GTTTAATACTTACGAATCCTACGATCTTCTTCGCATATTCCTTAACGGTATTTCCGGATACGGTATGCCCATTTTGTTGAGAACTGCCTCCCCCCTTTCAGATCTGTTAACCATCATGATTTCCCCGGAAGGTAGTGCAACAGGAAAAGCCTTAATGGACGAAAGAGACATCAGTGCATCCCCTAACGGCATTCCGCTTTCAGATTCTATGATCTTCGACAGGATGAGGGATATAGTCTTCACGAAAACATGTGATCCGATCAGATCGTAATCCCTCCTGTAAGACGGCCTTGTTTTTAGTATCGATCTGATGATCCTGAATGACCTTTCCGTACTCCACTGATTCCGGTAAGTTTCAATCACATCGCCGACCGGGATATTTGTATTCGTTACGATCATGAACCTGCCGGCAAGCTTCCTGACAATGTTTATCCATTTACCGTTCAGTATCGGACCCTTGCCAGTGAATTTTACAAAAGGCCTAAGATCTCCAAGAGACCTTTTCAGGTCCTTCGGGTCCCTGAATTGAGCCATTTTCTTTCTCACTGAATCGATCTTATACTCGAGATCGTTAAGATCGATTATTTCCCGATCCTTATCGTATACGATAATGAAGCGCATTCCAGCAGCATCGTTTAGCCCTTTCCATCCCTGTCGAATGGCGTTTCGATCCATCCAGACTTCCTTCGCGTAAATACTTTTATAGGTATCATTTTCCGTGAATTCTGCGTCGATTATCATCTTCCTGAATGGAGAATCATAACGGTATGCCGTGGTAATATACCTGTTCCTGTTGAATATGCCCGGGGAAAGCGATTTTGCAAACTTACGGTCCGATACCAGTATTATATTCCTGACTTTGAAACGATTTCTTACCGTGGATATGGAAGTCTCAAGATCATTCTCGCTGACGCTGTTGCCGGTCCATGATTCGCAGTGGATAGGGATGCCTCCGGCTACAACCATCCCCACAACCACCTGCTCTGTTCCGCGCTTTTTATCGCTTGAATAGCCGAAAAGCATGTAATCGTCAGATAAATTCCCCTCAAAATTCACTGTCGTAAGATCAAAATGTACTATGGACCTGCCAGGTCTCAGGGCCCTGAACATGGCCAGCTCCATTTCGTTTTTTACGCTTTCCAGCTTCTCAAGGGCATGGTACAGATTGTTTTCATTTATTTCTATCCGGCTCCATGGATAGTAAATATTATTATACAGATCGTTCACGCTTCCGGAATACGATCGCATTATCTCCCCGATGGCCATCATCGTTATCAGGTGCGTATACGGACTCGTATATTTTCTTATGACCTTCAGCAATCCGTTTTTCTTCATTATCTCCATTACAGCATAAGGAATACCGTATTCCAGCGGTGAAAGAATTGTGAATCCCTTGCCGGTGTTTCTGCCAATTTCCCTCTCTTCCCTGGCCAGATCCAGTTCATGCTTATACCTTGCCACGTCATCTTCATTCTTCACTGGCCCCAGGTATTTCAGTATCCTGGTTTTCTGCTTTCCCGATTCTGTATATCTTTCTGCTATCTCTGCATACTCATATTTCTTTTCGCCCCTTATATTCCTGGAAATTCTGAGAAACATTGAATTTGTATCATTAATATGTATAAATATATGTGCACACTATATGCACATAATCGACATAAATTAAATCGACTGGAAAACGTTTACTGTATTGGATAGAATATTTATCTCTTTTGGAGTATAATAACTATTTATCAATTGAAAGAAGTCTTTTATCAATTGAATCGATCACTTTACCATGTATAATGCAGATATGCCAAAGAAGAGAACAGGACTCAACATAGCCATAATACTCCTGGTTGTTGGTCTCGTCATTGGTTTCGCGGTTGGGCATTTTACAGCGCAGCCTGCTTCAAATCAGAAATCTATCAACACGTTTGCTGCAGGATCGCTAACATATGTCCTTGGAAGCCAGTTTAACAAGCAATTCCAGAACCAGACGAACATCAAGGTTGGAATGACGTTTTCAGGTTCGATTTCGGGAGCAAGGGAAGTGCAGAGCGGAAAACCGTTCAGCGTTTTCATATCTGCTTCCGCACCGGTGCTTTACCAGGACCTGATGAATAATACGCATTACGCCAGCTGGCAGATCATCTTCTCTGCAAACGAGATGGCGATTACCTGGCTGAACAGTAAATACGATATTAATTCGTCGAACCCGTACTGGTTTGAAAATATAACACAGAACAAAACGATAGTAAGTGCGTCAAATTCATCCCTTGATCCAAGCGGCTTCCAGGCAATTGAAACCATGAAACTTGCCGGAATACTTTACACTAATTGGAGCAACCCTGATGTGAAGTTGGCCTTCAACGGAAACTATAACTTATTCGAGAAGTATAATGATGCCTGGAATACATGGTTCCACAGAAACTGGGGATATCCGGTTAACGATTCACTTGCACTGTACCACCAGCTCTTCATATCAAAATACCATAACAAAACGTTCCTGCTTACAACTGAGGAATACGGCATGGATGCGTACCTTGAAGCAGGATCATCGGATTACGCTATAACATACGTTTCCCAGGCGATAAACCAGCATCTGTACTATTACGAGAACGCAACCGGCGGCAATGGCCTCCCGATATGGATAAACCTTGGCAGCGTAAACAGCACTGTGGATAGTTTCTATGCGGAGATAAACGAATCCGGGCCATACTATGATACCGTTGGAAACCTTCCAGGTGCGCCGATATTCTATAGCGTAACGATAATATCCAATTACTCGAGTCCTGCTGCCATACAGTATATATACGATCTCATAACGCCAATGGGCTACAACTACCTGGAACAGAGCAAATTCGATCCTCTATCGCATCCGTTCGCAATCGGCATCAGCAATATGCCAGCCCAGCTCAAGGCCCTGGTGACGGCACCTCCGTCTTATCTGGCGACATCGGCATATGAGTGAAATCAGCGATCTTCGATCGAATGTAAATAAATATAAGCCTGCGGAAACTTCTCATATCCGTAGGCCTATGATATTTTATCTCGATGCAAATAAAGATTTTGGCAATGGATATTTAAGTATGCAATATGAACCTGCGGGGATGTGCATAAAAATACGTGGATCTGAAAATGATACGAATCGTTTCCTTCCGGATATTTTGACGGCAAAGCCATGGATATACGGAAGAATATGCATGAGGCCATGATATGAAATCAAAACTTTTATGGATCTTTTTTCCATTCTTTTTAATATACCTCCTCATTCTTATAATACCCCTGGCAAGATCCCTGACTTACGAACCGGTATCGTATATAATCGGCGATCTGTCATCAGGCATACTCCCAAGCATTGTGCTAACTTATGAGATATGCGCTGTTGTTGCGGTTTCAGCGGTTCTCTTTTCGCTTCCGTATGCGTACGTCATATCAAGAAAGCGTGGAATCATATACAAAGCCGCTGACAGCCTCGTTGAAATACCTATAATGATACCGCACAGTGTTGTAGGCATAATAATGCTGATAACCTTCGAGCCAGCGATGCCACTGGGAAGCCTTATATCGCGCTATGTTCCGGGATACTCATTCGATGACACCATATTTGCGGTGATCATAACACTCTTCTTTCTTTCGTCCGCCTATTCCATAAGGGAGATAGGCACAAGCTACAAGAATGAGATAATGGATTATGAGGATGTTGCAAAGACGCTTGGCCTTAACGAAATGACGAGCTTCGGTGTTATATCCATGCGCATGCTCTTCAGGCCCATGCTGAAGGGTTTCCTTCTCTCATGGGCAAGATCGGTCTCTGAAGTCGGTGCAATACTTATTGTGGCATATTATATCTTCCCGAGCTTCGACAAGCTCGCCGGCGTATTCATCTACTCGCAGTGGATAGGGCAGGGCCTTGCCCCTGCTGCAGCTTCATCGGCTATACTCATAGTTACGGGGATAATAATAACAGCTGTATTCAAGGTGGTGGAGAGCTTCCATGCTGAAAGCATCCCGTATTGATCTTGCCGTTGGCACATTCCACCTGCATATCGATGAATACCGGACCAGGGGGAAGAGAAATTTTATAATGGGTGAAAACGGATCCGGAAAATCCTCTTTCCTTAAAGCGATATGCGGTATAAATACCATAGATTCCGGAACAATATCGATCGATGATCAGCGCATAGACAACATTCCGGCATGGAAGAGGGGCGTATCCTATATACCGCAGAATCTCTTGCTTTTCCCCCAGTACACAGTAAGGAATAACCTTGCAATATCCATAAGATACGGGAACGGCGATCCAGAAATATTCAGGGACGTAATAAAGGCCATGAAGCTTGAGGAAATACTGGACAGGAGCGTTTACAGGATCTCCGGGGGCCAGGCCCAGCGCGTTGCAGTTGCCAGGGCGCTGATATCAAAGCCAAAACTTCTGCTCATGGATGAGCCGTTCTCCATGCAGGATGAGCGGTCCAGGATGTCACTCATATCAAGTCTTTTCGACCTCATAGAGGAGTTCGGGATTTCTTACATATACGTTACGCACAATTCCAGGGATCTGGAACTTGGATATGATTCCCTGACAACCATGGAAAACGGGCAGATAGTCGAATCCGTAGAAAACATTGAAAATCTCAGGAGCTACAGGAGCTGGATACTGATCGATTACAGGAACATAGTCAAGGTTGATGGCAGATTTTACCGATTAAAGGAGGAATCCATAATACCGGATGCCAGGGGCTACAAATGTACGTGCACGTTAAGCCGCGGACGCTACGTATGCATCGTCTATATCGATAACGAGAAATACTTTTTCACATCTGGAAAAAAATATGATTCCGTATCCTTTGATCTTTCAAGCGCGGATGCACTATCCGATTGAAAGTCATCCGCCGGAGACATGGGGCATGATTCCGATGATTTTATTTTCTGGTATCCGATCGTTTTTACCTGCGAATCTGTAATCGATTGATACAAAAATATCATTGTTCTGGAATTTTCCCGGATGTATTCTACTTAATGCGGATACTAAATCTTCAACGGTTGACCCCTCAGGAATCTCGATCTCCTCGTATTCTGATCCTATCCTTTCCCTGTAATAGGCGAAGTATCTCACCTTAATCTTCATGTTTTTTAGTATTCATTCAAGGTTAATATCCATTATGTATCCTTACGCTATTACCTCTTATTCATAAAAAATTTGAAATAAGAGCTTTATTTGATCCCCTTGCGTATTATGGATATGCCATGGTTCAGGTTGCATTATGCTTTTAAGAAATAGAAGTTTTCAGGATGCCCTATTAAGTTTATAATGTACTTTTGAATAATGAAGTGCATGGATTTCAAGACGCTTACAGGATACGATGAAGCGATGCGGATCATATCGTCATATAAATTTCAGGTACATTATTCCACAATGGCTGCTGAGAGTTCGGCCGGGCACTATTCATATGAGGATGTCAAGAGCCCCGTAAATTTCCCGGCTGAAAACAGAAGCGCCGTGGACGGCTATGCGTTAAGATATGACGAAACGATCAGTGCAACAAAGACGAATCCAATGCTTTTCAAGCTCACCGGAAAGCTTGGAATCGGGGACAGGATCGATCGTACACTCGAACCTGAAAGCTGCGTAAAGGTTTTCACGGGAAGCCCAATAATTGCCGGTGCAGACGCTGTGGTCATGAAAGAGGATACCGAGGATGACGGAAGCACTGTCAAGGTTTTCAGGCAGGTCAGGAAATACCAGAATATCAGCCTTGCAGGCGAGGACCTGAAGATCGGGGATACGATAATCGGTAAAGGCCGCATGATAAAGCCGTGGCACATACCCGCTTTTATAGAAGCCGGTATAGATCGCATAAAAACCGTAAATGTAAGGATAGGGGTGCTGTCGACGGGCAATGAGCTTGTAAATGGCACCGTGAAGAATTCATCCGCACCAATGCTGCTTTCCATGATGAAGAGGAAAGGATTCACTGGCGAGTTCCTCGGGAATGTAAATGACGATACCGGTGAAATAAAGAAAGCCCTGGGAGATTATGATGGCGACGTACTCATAATAACGGGAGGCTCAGGTCCCAGTGAAAGGGATATAGTCCATTCGTTCATGGAGGAATACGGAAAAATATTCTTTCACGGGATGAGGATAAAGCCAGGGCGTACAACCGGATTCGGTGAGTACGGTAAAAGACCAGTATTCATGATCTCCGGGCTTCCAGTTGCATCGCTCATAGCCTACGAGAATGTGATCGAACCCGCCATAGAGTCATGGGCAGGGATAGTAAGGGATAGGGACAGGATGGTGACCGGCAGGCTTGAAAGATCAATATACAATAACGATGCAATGAAGATGTTCGTAAGAGTTTCACTTATAAATGACGGGGATTCTTTCAAAGTGGATCCTTTCCGCGTTACAGGATCGGGCATAATAAGCTCGGTGATAAGGGCCGGCGGCTACCTTGTAATAGACGAAAATGTAGAGGGCTACGCCGACGGTGATTATGTGCAGGTGAAACTGCTGGAATAGGAATATACTGTTTAAAAAAGGGTGAAAAGATGAAGGTATTCCATAAACTTGTTTCGGTTGATGAGGCCAGGAGAATAATCTCAGGGGAGATAAGCAGGATCGTAAAGGAAACGTATATCGATATTGATCAATCGACTGGCATGATATGCAGCCGTGATGTATTTTCAGGATATGATATACCGCCATTTGACCGATCCGAGGTTGACGGATATGCGGTAATGCACCAGGACGTTGAAACGGCCAATGAGGATAATGGGATAAGGCTAAGGATTGCAGGAAAGATAATGGCCGGGGATAGCAATGTTTACGAACTTAAGAAGGGCGAGGCCATTTACATATCCACCGGCGCACTCATTCCCAGGGGTGCAGACGCTGTAGTCATGGTAGAGGATACAAGGGAACGTGGTAATTATGTTGACATATACCGCTCCGTATATCCGGGAGAGAATATATCGTTCGCCGGTACGGATTTCAGCATCGGGGATCTCATAATAAATCGCGGTACAGTTCTGACACCGGAAAAAATTGCCATAGCGGCTGCATCCGGGACGGATAAGGTACACGCTTTCCTCCCGCTGAAAATCGGTATCTTCTCAACCGGAAACGAGGTCAGGAAGCCGGGTGAAAACTTAGAAAACGGGCAGATATTTGATACAAACGGCCACTATTTCCTTTCAGCATTTTCCGGGATGAAGTACATCGATGCAGAATACCTCGGGATAGTCAGGGATGATGAGGGCCTTATGGCGTCCTTCGTAAGATCGATTGCGGGGAAATACGACATAATCATGGCATCAGGATCGACTTCAGCCGGGTTCTATGACCTTCTTTACCGTGTGGTTGAAAACAACGGAGGTAAAATACTCTTTCACGGAATAAACATGAAACCGGGAAAACCAGCGTTCTTTGCTTCGATGGATAAATCCGTATTCCTTGGAATGCCAGGTTTTCCGCTTTCCTCTGCAGTTGTCCTGCGCTATATTGTTATACCGGCCATAAACAGCGCCCTTTTTTCCGAACCGGAAAAATCCACAAAAATAAGGATACCATTCAGGATCAACGCAGAAAAGGCCCAGGATTCAATACTTCCGGCCATAGTGGCCAGGAACGGCCTCGCATATCCTGTTCCTGGAAACTCCGGATCGATAAGCAGGATGCTCCACGCAGACGGCCTTATGGTGATACCTGGAACCATAAGGTACGCTGACAGGGGAGAAGAGGTTGAATTTATCCCGTTCGGATCACCGGAATCCGGGATAATAAGCATAGGGAGCAGCGATCCGCTCATGGAAAGAATCATTTATGCAACCGATAAGAACGCTAAGGTCATAAGTACCGGATCGTGGGGCGGAATCTCGGCCATGAAGGACGGGGAATCAGATATATCAGGCATACACATACTGAAAAGCGGGATTTACAATGTACCGGTAATTGACGATGATCTGAAGAGCAAATCGTACCTGATAAGGGGCTTCAGGAGGAGGCGCGGATTTCTGTCCAGGACCGGTGTAGACAGCTTCGATTCAATAATAAAAGACGGATTGATATTCGTGAACAGGAACAGGGGATCAGGAACGCGTGACCTGATAGAGGAGATGATAGGGAAAAGGGACGATATAAGAAGGGAGATGCGCGGCTACATGTGGGAAACAAATACAGAAGCGGGTGTGGCCCGGGCCATAGAACAGAAGAGGGCCGATGCGGGCATATCCCTTGAGTACTATGCGATAAAACTGGGCCTGAAATACGTGAATATAAAGGAGGAAAATTACGATATCCTGGTGTCGAAGGTATTTTATGATTCCGAAACGGGCAGGGAATTCATAAAAAACCTTAAGAATGCGAAGAGTTATGAAAAAGAATTTCCCGGTTACGTGATACCGGACGACGCGGGTGAAGTAATTTTATAATCTTTTATATACCGATTTTGTAATCGATGGTATCTATCACTGACAGGACGCTTTCCGGCTTTTTTCCGGTTAGATTTATTATTTTACCCGGGTCCATGGAGAAATTCAACCCCCTGCCCGGATATTTCTTAGGCCTTATGGGGCATTTCCGTAAATCGCTGCAGATGTTCCTGCCGAATTCATACGGTGTCATATTGTTTCCGCTTACGTTATACGATCCTGATAAACCGTGGGAGATTAAGAATTCTGTGTAATAGGACATATCCGTGTTCTTTGAAAATGATCTTACGACATTCGAATAGAGCATCAAATCCTCCGATGATCTTATTGCTGCGAGGGAATCCGTAAGCAAATTCGGGGAACAGCGGCCTACAATGATTCCGGCCCTTATTATTGTGTTTTCATCGTTTTTCATAAGCGTATTTTCCGAATTAAGCATTGCCTTTCCATACGGCGTTACAGGATGCATGGGAAAATTTTCATCCTTCGGTTCCTCCGAAGAAGTGTAAACCGCATCCGTGGAAAGCATTATGATCTTCGATTCCGGGAACGCACTTGAAAGCATCCTGTTGAATGCCTCTGAAATCCTGCCCGGATAGGAGGAAT
>JAVRLU010000050.1:0-9029 GCA_031961165.1 Thermoplasmataceae archaeon | reverse complement strand
GCTAAATTTGAGGAATAGTTGAATTTTAGGTTTAAATACAGCATCTTTGTTATATCTTAAAGCGATTTCGAAACGCTTCTGATATTTAAATATCTGACCTGACTTTATGCCATTAAAGCGAACATGGACACGCTACTATTTTCCTGAATAGCTTTTGTGGATTGGCTGTGCGGATATAAAGGAAATCCCTGCAAATTTTAACGGAATGTTATACAGGAATATGAAGAAACATGTTTATATTAACAGATCGGGCCATAAATTACATAATAAGCCTAAAAAATCCGGCTATAAAAATAGTTCGCATTATCGATATTTTTCCGCTTTCAGTTTCCTTTTAAAAGTGATCTGAATTCATCTATAAATCATAAATGAAAAACTGCCTGTTTATGTGAATATACCTATACTATCGTGATAAATATTAATAACGCATAAATTGTAACATAAATCGGATGCGCAAGGATCGTTCAGTTTCTGAGATAATAGGAGCGGTGCTTCTGTTCGTTATAGTAATTTCCCTGATCACTACGTATATGACATGGTATGTTCCCCTGAGCGACAGGAATGCGCAGCAGGGATATTACGAATCTGAAGCTTCATCCTTCAGCGCCGTATCTTCAGAAATGATAAGTACGAACTCATTTTCCCAGAGAATACCCATGGGCATTGACGGGCCGATAGGAAATCATTACCCCACATCGCTAGCCTTTACGAATAAATCGCTTGCTGCCACACTGTTTTTTAACCTCACGGTGCAGACTTTCAACGGTTCAGCCTATACCAATAATACGATAGGAGAACGTTTCCTTTCATATGGATCTATCATCGCGTACCCCTCAACTTCTTTTCTTCCCAGTGAAAATTTTGTGCTGTCTGACGGAATAGTAACTATAAATGATCTGTTCTACTCTTCTTTGCCGGTATCAATCGCCAACGGTTCCATTTCGCTTTCCGTCATTAACATGAGCGGGCCACCTGATATGGTATCATCTTATTCATCAGGTCTTGTGCAGGGCAATTCATACAACACCATCGTAATTTCAGAATCATTGAATTCCACCTCCACAGCGATCCTGAATCCAGGAAGAGTTTCAAAAATAACAGTCGATAGTATGAACTATTCGGTATACGTTCCCTCTTTTTCCTCATTATTCGATTATATGTACATATCTTTCAACGCATCCAGGTTGCCTCCACCATCATATTTTGATATGTACGGCTTTAATATATCGATGAATCCTTCTTTCATGTCTATAAAAAATCTGAAACCGGTGAATCTAAACTCATTTTTAACCATCTATAAAAATATTAATATAGAAGAAAACTAGGAGAAATATATTTAATCGCGATTCGCATACATATTTTACGATAAAACTTCTTATAATATCCGGTATAATTTTCAGTATAATCTCATTCGTCTATTACATAGTTAACAGTTATCTGTCAGTTTTTTATGCGCCTTCAAAATTAAAAAACCAGATCTATTCAAGCAGGGACGTTACGATTATCGTTCCTGTTTATAAAGAGGATGAAAACATCTTCAGAAGCGTAATATCATCGGTTTCTAAGCAGAATTCAGAATTTATTGTATTTGGCGATTCCTGTGAGGAACCCTATAAAAGAATCACCGAAGAATATGGCGGAAAGTTCGTGCACATGGTTAAGCACGCTGGAAAGCGCGGAATAATGTCCATCGCATTAAATTATGTTGAAACGCCCCTGGTTATGTTTGTTGACAGTGACACAATACTCCCGGAGGGGAGCGAAAGCGATATGCTCCTTTATTTTTCGGAAAAGGTAGGGGGCGTTGGTTCCAATATTTCAATATACAACAATGGAAAGGCTGTTTCCCAGAGCTCAGAATTCGTCGAAAGAGTCAGGGAGGTGCTTTTCCGTGCACTTTCTAAGAGCGGTTCTGTGATGGTTCTGGATGGAAGATGCGTTATTTACAGGACCGATGTTATCAGGCCTTTCCTTACTTCAGAAGAATTCATAGAAAATCGGGTATTCGGGAAGAAGAGCATTCTTGGCGATGACAGGCAAATCACATCTTATATATTAAGATCAGGCTACAAAGCGGTTAAGGATTACGATGTAAAAGTAACATCATTCCAGTACAGCAGCTATAAAAAATTCTTCAGGCAGCAGATTCGCTGGGCCCGCGTTGGCTGGACGTATTTCTTTATAGATTTAAGGCGCGGTACGGCCAGGAAGGCTGGCCCGCTCTACACATTTGATCTTATTTACACATATATGCTTCCGGTCATGACGGTGGCTTTTTCCATCATAACTTTTATAGCATTACTTCCACATCTCAGTTTCATTGTCACTAACATTATTCTAGGATCACATAGCCTTTTTCCGGCTGTACATAGATACGCGAATAGAAACCACGATTTTGCCTGGATTTTTCTATTACACTCATTGACTACATTATTGAATCTTGTTGGTGTAGCTGCTTTTGGAGTTACAATATCATTTAACATGAAGAAGGGCAAATTGCGTACATTTGCCTATGGGGCAATTGCGCTTCTTATGATGGAAATATCGACCATATATTCGCTATTCACGGTATTCAAGCAGGGAAAATGGATGACCAGGTAATGCTTTAGAATTCGCTTACTTTATTAATGGAGATGATCTGGAAAAATTAGTATCAGATCCGCATTAAGAATTGAGACGGGGCGGTCTGCATATATACCTCTTATTTTTTTGAGATACTTTGCGTATCTGGCATCTTCTTCATGCTAAAGCAATGGGATTTCCTGCTTCACAGGCAGTGGTTTACTCAGCGATACGAATCTTATCACATCTCCCGCCATCGATTTTGAGTGGCTTATCACTCTTAAATTCCCACAGCCACTCAGTACCTGCATATGACTATCGCAATTCCAAAGGGGCTTTTAACACTCCATCTCCATCGCAATTTCAATAGATTTCGTAATCGAATAATTTGTAAATGCAACCAATTTTCCTGTTTCTTTTTACGGCCTTTTTATATATTTGATGGTATGGTGAACCTCAATAATCGTTCTATTGAAACATCCTTATCCCATCAATAAGCTCTTTGAATCCATTTCATGCAAGGAAAGAAGTGATCCTGAAACTTCAAAAAATGATAAAAGACACCGGGTGAAGTGAACTAACTTCTATGCAGAAACAGTTGCAGGACCGTAGAAGGGGATTTTTTCATGATAATTGTCAACCTAAAACGGTAGCATCCTATACAGAAAACAATAAATAGATATCAGATATTCAAACCTAGATGGATAATACCGAAGACCTCTTAAAGACTGCAGACAAAAATTTCGAGAAGGAAAAATATATAGATGCACTGAGGGATTATTTAAAAGTTTTTGACCAGATAGGCGACGAAGAATTAAAAGCTGAAATAGCTTATAAAATATCACAGATATATCATTTTCTTCAGCGTGATTCAACCGAGAATTCCATGAAATATGCAAATATATCCGCTGAAATTCACAGGAAACTGAATGAGGCGGATCTTGTGGCTATAGACCTTATAAATATAGGTTACATTTATGCTGATGCCGGAAACCTTGAAGAAGGTGTCAAGAACTTCGATCTGGCTGTGGAAACAGCACGGGCAATAGATGATAAGGAACTTGAAAAGATGGCACTACTGTCGAAGGCTGAGGCTATTTCTGAAAAGGACAGGGCAGCAGCATCCAAAATTTATTCTGATGTCCTGGAGGAAAGCGAGAAGGATAAGGACTGGGAAGACTATTTCGAAGCCCTCCACGGGCTGATATCCCTGGAAAGGGACAACGATGAAAATAAGGCATTTGAAATGGCAAAGGCCGGTCTTTCAAAGATTGATGCAATAATCTCAGGAATCAAAAGCAAGAAGGAGAAAAAGGAGTTCAAGGATTCCGTATCCTATATGTATGATGAGGCATCTGACATAGCCATGTCACTTGAAAATATCGATGAAGCTATAAAGATTGCCAAAAGTTTGAATGATTAAACATAGTTTTTTGTTTTTTCTATTTCCTTGAGGAAATCTGAAATATCTATGTCGCTATCGATCATGACTGCCAGGAGGGCAGTCTGGAAATTCATGTATTTTGTCGTTTCCATGAGTTTATGGGCCCTGGCAATGGCTTCCTTTTTTGTCATCTTGCCGGATGCGGTTGCTGCGTCGAGAATCCTGTCAATTAGCGGCTTGTCCCTTGATTGCGCAAATAGTTCGTCTTCCTTTACGGTAAAATCAAGAGGAACTATGATGCCAGAGGTGCTGAAATTAGGTATCAGCTTTCCGTTTTTTTCCACAAGCAACCCCTCCTGTACTGCCTTTTCAATGAATTTCTTTACCGAATCAGGCGGAAGAAGATTCCTCTTGAACGAGATCGAATTAACGAAATCCTGGGCCGTGAGATCCGTATTTTTCTTGCTATAAAAGACTGTAACAGCTATAAGCTTTCTTCCCGCATCTTTATCCATATTAAATACCTCTTTGATCCATAACATTTGCATATAAATCCTTATCCGGAGGATTGATATGCCTTACCATGTATTATGTGCCGTCACTGTATCCGTCCCTTCTTACATAAATGGTGTATCCGTCGCTATCCATATCCCTGAAACCCAGCTTTTTGAAGAATCCCACAGCGGGATTCGTTTCGGATATGTACAGGCAAGCTTCCTTATAGCCCAGATCAGATAATGCTGAAAGGGATCTGTAAAGGAGATTCTTGCCAATGCCAGTGTTTCGATTATTCTTATCCACAAAGAGATCACTGATGAAGGTCGTTCCAGTATGCTTTTCTCTCACGGCTATTATTGCGCCGTTAACCACTGGAACGTTTGAAACAAACGAGGCACCGGGAATGATTTCTGTATCTTCCCCATGTATTGTTTCAATCATATTCTTAACGCGATCATCATGATAATAGGGCAGGAGAAATGAATCATCAGTGCCTTCGAAGGCTTTGAATTCGGCATCGCATAGTTCCGGCAGGTTTGCCTCTTCATAACTTGAACATTTGATGTTAACGTTACGGTCACTAAGAATTCCCGTTTCTATGCACATTTTTTTTCTTACAATTTTTTTAAAGTTCATACCAGAAAGAGCCTTTTCAGCTTCTCCAGAATCGTTGAAAACATCATCTAATACAGTATACATCCTGCTGGAATTCAAAAGTATCCAGTTCACAAGGTCCTTCGATCTGATTTCGTTACAGAATTTTTTGTCTGTAAACCCTATGTTTGCAATATCCCTGTCGCGGTACCTGGATGGAACAAGAAAGGAATACGCCACAACCTCATTATCGTGGATCAGGACCCTGTTCCTGAATCGGTTGTTATCGAGATTTTCAATTATATACCTGAATTTTTCACCGATATCCTTGTCTCCATATTTTTCGGATAGATATTCCAGATAATTCCTCAGTATGATCTCCCATCTCATTTTAATTCCGGCATCCATGTTCCAGTATTGTCCGGTTCCTATTATTTTTTCAGTCCGTTTTATTGCAGGATCCTTTATACCAGCTGTTTTTTCTTCGAAATAAGATGATTTTATAATGATACACAGTGATCAGCATAATCACTTTTCGATATTATATCTAATAAATTTGAATTTTTAAAACCTTTTTTTTGCGTTTAATGAAAAATTTTGGCGTTTCGGCATTCACCGTAGAAATAATTTAATAACATACGATCATCACCGTTTTGATGATAATGGAGAATGAAGAAAGAACAGAGATGTACAATGAGGAAGCTATCAGGTACTCCGAGTTCTACAAGGGAAAGATTCAGACAATGTCAAAAGTTCCTGTGAGGAGTCTTGAAGATTTTTCCATATGGTACACCCCTGGTGTAGCTGCCGTTTCAAAAAAAGTTGCCCAGGACCCGGATCTCTCATTTGAACTTACCGGGAGATGGAATACGATAGCAATTCTTACAGATGGGACAAGAGTTCTAGGTTTGGGAAACATAGGGCCTGAAGGCGCAATGCCTGTCATGGAGGGAAAAGCCCTGATATTCAACTATCTGGGCGGTGTAAACGCAATACCGGTGCCGATACGCGTGAATTCGCGTGAAGAGTTCGTAAACGTTGCAAAGGCTCTGGAGCCATCATTCGGAGGTTTCAACCTTGAGGATATAGAATCACCAAAATGCTTTTTCCTTCTTGAGACACTGCAGAAACAGCTCAGCATACCCGTCTGGCACGATGATCAGCTTGGAACTGCTTCGATAACGCTTGCAGGGCTTCTCAACGCACTCAAAATTGTCGGAAAAAAAGTTCATGATGTAAAAGTTGTCCTGAACGGTGCAGGTGCGGCTAATATTGCTGCTGCATACCTTTTCCAGGCTGCCGGCTTTAACATGAAAAATATAGTCTTGATAGATACAAAGGGCGCACTGGAGCCAGAAAGGCAGGATATGGACGAACTGATGCTTAACAATCCGTGGAAATACAAACTTGCAATGGAAACAAATGGCGAAAGGATTAAGGGCCATCTCGCTGAGGCATTAAAGGGCGCCGATGTCCTGATATCCGCTGCAAAATCCGGGCCAAATACAATCGATAAGCACCTGATAAGGGAAATGAACAACGATGCGATCGTGTTTGCTCTTGCGAATCCGGTTCCGGAAGTATGGCCGCAGGACGCTATTGAATATGGCGCAAAGATTGTTGCAACCGGAAGGGGGGACTTTCCAAACCAGATCAATAACAGTCTCGTCTTCCCCGGAGTTTTCAGGGGTGTTCTTGACGCCAGGGCAAAGGGAGTGAATTTTGACATCATGGTCACAGCATCCACAG
Source organism: Thermoplasmataceae archaeon (assembly GCA_031961165.1). Classification (GTDB taxonomy): domain Archaea; phylum Thermoplasmatota; class Thermoplasmata; order Thermoplasmatales; family Thermoplasmataceae; genus JAVRLS01. Next base: position 2,242 of record JAVRLU010000050.1, on the reverse strand, counting down.
AACTGGCAAATTTCATAAAGGATCCGACCCCGGAAAAGATAGTTCCTACAATGGAGGAATGGGAGCTCTATCCGGTGGTTGCATCTGCTGTGGCAAGCAAGACGGTTGAAATGGGACTGGCAAGAAAGGCCGACAGTAAAGCCGGTTTCTACAAAAAGGCCAGGGAAATAATAGAGACAAACAGGAATATATACTCGAAAATGATGGAAATGGGATTTATAAAAGGTGTTCCAGATGGTAAGCACTAAGATTAGACGAATGAAAGATAGCGATATGGAATCGGTAATGGATCAGCTCCTAAGGCTCAAAAGGCTGAATGCAGAATTTGATTGCACTTTCAGCGTATCTGAGAGTTCAAGGGATGAGATTGAAAAGTACCTGAAGAAAATACTAAACAGCGAAGATCACGTACTTCTTGTTGCAGAAACCGACGGAAAAGTATCAGGAATCCTTATGGCCGATATACTTTACAGGATATATTACGAGCCGAAGTATGAGGGCAGAATAAGGGAATTCTATGTTATGCCGGAGTTCAGGAGGCACGGAATCGGGAAGCAGCTCCTCGACGCATTCAGAAAGGAAGTCCAGCCAAGGGGAGTAACCCTGATAACCGCAGAATTTCCAGCCCTGAATGTGATCGCATCTTCGTTTTACAAGAGCATAGGATACAGGGAGCTCATAACTATATACGGACAGGCATAGGCCTTCCGCCTTATATTTTTATTCCTTGAACTGAAATTCATTGATTTTCCATTTTTTGTTTTTCATATTTCTGCGGATACGGTTCCGCATAAGAAATGGAAATAAACGCTGTCTTATGGATAAAACGGGATGCATTTATGCTAAGTAACAATGTAATTCAATAATTTTCATAAAAGTATTTTTGAAATGCAGATCAAATTTACGGGAACTGTAACAAAAGATTCGTACGTCATTGTTGATCAAAAGCCAGATATACCCCCTGCCAATTACGCATGGGACTGTAAAAACCAATTCCTTTATCAAGAACTGTTGTGATAACATGGCGGAAAAATTCAGGGGCAAAGGAAATGTCATTTCAATAGCATTCTTTGATTTTATGAGGATGACTGGAATATTCATGGTTCTGCCGGTTTTTACTCTTTATGGTTATAAATTCACTTCCGATTCCGTTCTTATAGGCGTTGCTTTTGGAAGCTACGGGCTTGCCATGTCCTTAATGCAGACTCCACTGGGCATACTTTCTGATCGTATAGGGAGGAAAAAAATCATTATCGGAGGCATGATCCCATACATTGCTGGAAATTTTATCGCATTTCATCCATTCAATATATATGTTCTAATATTTGCAAGGCTTCTTACAGGTATGGGTGCAATAGGATCTGCCAGCACCGCGTTTGTTGAAGAGAGTGTTTCTGATAACAGAATGAATATCGCCATGGCCTTCATCGGAGTTTCCGCTGGCCTTGCCTTCATGGCAGGAATGATAATGGGCCCGATTCTTGCAGCGGGATCCGGCCTTTCTTACATATTCCTTATCTCCGGGGTTCTAGGCCTGGTTGCTCTCGTGCCGGTAATGTTTGTAAAAGAAAATCCGGAAAAGAGATCGAGGGAAAAATCCGGGGGGAAGATAGAGAGGATAGGCGTTGAAGCTGGAATTGTATCATTCATCTTTTCCTTTTACATGATGGTCTTCTTCTTTTTCATACCCCTTTACTCGCTTGAAATAGAGGGGTTAAGAAATTATTCAACTCTATTCATACTGCCTGTAATCATAGGAGGAATGGTAGCAGCATCCGTATCGGTTGACGCGGATCGCAACAGAAGAACTTCACTTTATGCCCTTATTGCGCTTCTGGTTTCAATCATCAGTGTTCCGTTCGTATTCATATTTTCAATAGTAAAAATCTTTCCTTACAGTATATTCATAGGCCTTACGCTGTTTTTTATTTCATATTCCATATACGAAATCGTCTTTGCCCCTCTCATTTCAAAGCTTGCTGGAAGATCGAATTATGGGGCAAATATAGGCATCAACAATTCCCTTAGATCTCTCGGGCAGTTCTTTGGATCAGTTTTTGCAGGTTTTTTTATAGATATAAGCCTGAATTTTACGAACATCATGCACACAGCATATATACTAATGTCAATACTTATTTTTTCTGTAATATTCTATATTCTCCGGATATACAGGGTTAGTGCTAAACGGAAAATATAAAAATATCGGTTATATAAAATTTAAGCATCTGAATTTATTCTTGAA
>JAVRLU010000049.1:0-10216 GCA_031961165.1 Thermoplasmataceae archaeon | reverse complement strand
TCAATAATACTGCAAATTAAAAAATAAATTATAAGATTTCCTTCTATTTCCAGGATGAAATTATCTCATCCGATTTTGCTACAATAACCTGCGATCTCATTATCTTCAGTGATAATTCATGCATCTCCTTGTTTGAGGAAGAAACACAATCCTCCACCACGACAGGATAATAGCCGCGGTTTGATGCGCTCCTGGCACTTGATTCTACACCGATTTCAGTTGCTATTCCCGTGAAGATTACCGTCTCAATGCCGGCGTTCCTCATCATGAGATCAAAGTTTGTCCCGACGAAAATGTCGGCCGTATTCTTGTTTATAACAATGTCATCCGGTTCAGGTTTGACGTCACTGCATATCTCCGCTTCCCTTGAACCCGGTTCCATGAACCTGATCTTCTTCGGATCGTTAACACCGTAACGCTTCATCATCGTGTAAGTTCTGAACCCGGATTCATATCCTGGCGGCATTGGAGTTATCTTCGTGTAAAATACCCTTATACCTTTCCTTTTAGCTTCACCTATCAGCGATTTCAGGTTCCCGATGAACGCGTCCCTGTTGAATATATTGTCAACAAGCGCATTCTGCACATCCCATACTACCAGGACACTATGCTTCGGATCAACAATTTCTTTCAGCTCCTTATATAGGGCGGTCATGAATGCAGAATTCAGGATCACATATTAGCTTTTCTGAGAATGTCAATTTTTAGTTGAAATTAATTGTACTTTGGCGATTAAAATCTAAAAGTTACTTATGGAAACCCCTATAAGATATCTTTGAAACTAAAACCCTTAGTCCTGATTATACAATAAAGTCAACTAGGATTTGACAATCTCGCTTTTCTAAACCTGAAGATCAACTCAATTTCTTTAGCGGTTGGATGTCCGGTGGAAGGCCGGCGGGAAAATATAAAAACGTACGGATCAGAAAACGGTGACTGCTATTATTTCATCGTCACTGTCCAGGTCTATTATCTTCACGCCGGATGTATTTCTTGAAAGCTTTGCAATCTTTGATGCAGGTGTCCGTATGGTCTGTTCCTTTCTGGAAACGAGAAGTACCTCGTCGTCCTCGCGTACAGGTATGGCCTTGCTTATGTTCCCGGTCCTTTCGCTTGCCTTGTAAACGATAACACCGCCCGATCCCCTGTGATGAACCGGGAAATCAAATATGCTCGTGCGTTTTCCATATCCCCTGCTTGATATGCAGAGAATATCCTGGTCATCCTGCACCACAAAGGCCGAAATCACATAATCATCCTTCCCGAGACGCATTGATTTTACGCCTATGGAGGTTCTTCCGGTTTCCCTTATCTCATTCGTACTGAATACTGCCCCCTTCCCGCTTGACGAAAGTACGAATATGTTCGTGTCTATGGCTGTATGCGATACAGAAACGAGTTCATCACCCTCCTCGAGGCTTATTATCCTTAATCCAGACGATTTTGAATTGAATACCGGATCGGCTGCAGTTTTCTTGACGTATCCGTTTTTCGTGACCATTATGATCATCTCGCCTTTTCCTTCCGGTGCTTTCATGATCTCGGTTACCCTTTCGTTCTGTTCGAGTTTCAGGAATGCCGCGGCGGAAACCCCCAGTCCAGTCCTGGTTTTTCTAGTTATCTCATAGGCTTTCTCCTTCATCACGCGGCCCGTGTTTGTGAAGAAATAGATCGTGTCATGTGAAAAGCAGTGAACGACACTTTTCACGGAATCTTCGGTTTTCATCGAGGTATTAACACCCTTTCCGCCGCGTTTCTGCGTTCTGTATTCATCAACGGGCACCCTCTTTATAAGGCCGCCATAGCTTAGAAGTATCATCGATTCCTCATTCGGTATTAAATCTTCAATATTCCTCTCCTTGACTTCCCTGAACTTGACCCTTGTCCTGCGCCTGTCCCCGTATTTTTTCTTTATGTCTTCGATCTCTTCCTTGAGAATCCTGAATCTTGTTTCTTCATTGTTTATGATGTCATCAAGCCTTTCGATCTCCTTCTGGACTTCATCAAGCTCCTTTGTCAGGCTTTCCCTCTCAATACCTATCAGGCGCTGCAATCTCATGTCCAGTATTGCCTTGACCTGCTGATCGCTCAGATCGTAATTCATCTTCAGCATTGACGCAGCCTCATCGCTGTCCCTGGATTTCCTGAGTATTGATATCACATCGTCGATATGGTCTATGGCCGTTAGGAGTCCTCTTATGATCTCCCTCCTTTCGGCCTTCCTGCTTAATTCGAATTCCGATCTCCTCAGGATGATCGAGAGACGGTGGTCGATGAAATAATCTATAAGCTGCTTTAAGTTGAGAACCTTCGGTTCATTGTTCACAAGAACAAGGTTTATTATGCTTATGCTTGTCTCAAGGTCAGAATGCTCATAAAGCTGATTCAATACCAAAGGCTTTGTCTCCTCACTCCTGACACGTATGGAGATCCTTGTTCCATGCCTGTCGCTCTCGTCCTTTATATCTGTTATATCCTTTATGATCTCATTCTTGGCAAGGTTTGCTATAGCTTCCACAAGCGCTGCCTTGTTGATACCGTATGGCACGCTTTTCACTATGATCTTCCTTTCCTCGCTTAAGTCGACCTCTCCCTGGACTATGACCTTGCCTTTTCCGGTCCTGTATGCGTCTATGAGGTCCTTACCGTAGAAGAGTATGCCACCGCCAGGAAAATCCGGGCCCTTTATGAATTTGAGGAGATCATCGACCGATGAATTCCTGTTGTATATTTCGTATTCGATTGCGTCGCACATTTCAGTCATGTTATGCGGGACCATATTTGTAGCCATTCCCACGGCTATGCCGGATGTACCGTTAACAAGGAGGTTCGGCACCTTTGAAGGCAGGTACTCAGGTTCGGAAAGCGTCCCGTCAAAATTCAGCCTGAAGGATACCGTATTCTCGTCTATATCATCCATCATGTCCTCTGCCAGAGGCGTAAGACGTGCTTCGGTATACCTCATCGCTGCCGGAGAATCGCCGTCTATTGATCCGAAGTTCCCCTGGCCATCGATCAGCGGATACCTGAGGGAAAAATCCTGTGCCATCCTCGCCAGTGCGTCGTATATAGCCATATCACCGTGGGGATGGTATTTACCCATCGTTTCCCCAACTATACGTGCGCATTTCTTGTAAGGTTTATCATGCGTAACCCCGAGCTCACGCATCGCGTAAAGTATCCTCCTCTGCACGGGTTTCAGGCCGTCTTTTACGTCAGGTATGGCCCTGCTGACTATGACACTCATTGCATATTCAAGATATGATTTCCTTATTTCGATTTCAACCGGTCTTTTATCCATAAAAATCACTACAGATCTATATTCTCGGCATAAACAGCATTTTCTTCAATAAACTTCCTTCTTGGCTCAACCTTTTCACCCATGAGTATTGTGAATATCTCTTCAGCCGCTGCAGCATCTTCAATCGTTACTTCAACGAGTTTCCTGGTCTTCGGGTTCATGGTCGTATCCCACAGCTGTTCAGGGTTCATCTCACCCAGACCCTTGAAACGCTGTATTATTGCATTCTTGCCAAGGCTGGCGGAAACGGCGTCCTTTTCCTCGTCTGAATATACGTACCTTACATCCTGCCCCTTCTGTATACGGTAAAGCGGGGGTTCGGCAAAGAACACGTTCCCGTTTTCGATCAGAATCCTTGCGTACCTGAAGAAAAAGGTCAGAAGCAGCGTGCGTATATGCGCGCCGTCAACATCTGCATCGGTCATTATTATGATCTTTCCGTACCGGAGCTTCTTGAGGTTTATCCCTTCCTTGACTCCGGTGCCAAGGGCAGTTACAAGATCGCGGATTATCTCGTTATCGACTACCTTCATATCCGAGGCTTTTTCAACGTTGAGTATTTTTCCACGCAGTGGCAGAACGGCCTGAAACTGCCTGTTTCTGGCCTGTTTTGCGGATCCGCCGGCAGAATCTCCCTCAACAAGATATAGTTCGCTGCTGGCCGGATCATTCGAAGAACAGTCTGCAAGCTTTCCCGGGAGACCGCCATTCTCGAGTGCAGATTTGCGCCTTACAAGCTCCTTTGCCTTCCTCGAAGCTTCACGTGCAGCAGCAGCCGAAAGCACCCTGGAAACAATATCATTTGCAATGTGCGGATTCGTCTCCATATAACTTTTCATGAACTGTTCCACTGCGGACTGGACAAAACCGCGAACTTTGCTATTTCCTAGCTTTGACTTCGTCTGCCCCTCAAACTGCGGATCGGGCAGTTTTACATGTATAGCAGCAACAAGGCCCTCCCTTACATCGTCACCTGTTATATCTGAAACTCCTTTTATCAGGTTATTCGACTTTGCGTAATCCTGGACGGCCCTTGAGAGTCCTGAATGGAAGCCGGCCACGTGTGTACCACCCTCGGGAGTATTTATATTATTCACATAGGACTGGATATTTTCTGAAATGTCCATTGTGTATACAAGGGCGAATTCAACTATGAAATGATCCTCAATATGCCTTTCGAATAAGGGTTCGTGCACCATTGTTTTTCCTTCTGCCATATACCTTACGAGCTCGATCAGGCCGCCTTCGTAGTGCAGCTTCTCGATCTTCCCCGTGCGCTGGTCCTCAATCGCTATGGTTAGCTGGGGATTCAGGAAGGCGAGGTCGCGTATCCTTGTCATAAGCGTGTCGTAGGAGAAATCAGTTGTTTCGAAAATTTCAGGATCAGGATAAAACTTTATGACTGTGCCATGGCCTGGAAAATGTATATCGATACCGAGGTCCTTTACTGATCCGGTGTCCGATGCCCTTATTTTTTTGAGACCTGAGATCGGAATACCCTTCTCAAAAATTTCATAATAGGTGTCTTCGCCCTTCTTCACGAGTGCAATCAGTTTGCTTGAAAGTGCGTTTACGACATGAACGCCAACGCCGTGGAGACCACCGGTTATTTTGTAAACTTTCTTGTCAAATTTTGCTCCGCTATGGAGTTCTGTAAGCACTATCTCCAGGCCGGGCCTGTTGTATTTCGGATGTATATCGACAGGTATCCCCCTTCCGTCGTCCTCTATCTGTATCGAACCGTCCCTGGATATTTCGATATATATGTTTGAGCAATATCCGGCTGCAGCCTCATCAACGCTGTTATCTATAACTTCGTAGGCCAGGTGGTGAAGCCCGCGCTCATCAGTTGATCCAATATACATTCCTGGAACTTTTCTTACAGCTTTCAGACCTTCAAGAATCTGAATCTGTGATGAATCATAATTATCTTCTGTCATTCTGAACATCATGCTTAATTGACATATAATATTAATCATTTTGTAATGCGAAATAGCATTGAAAAATTAGGTTTAAGATAAAAATACATTAATAGATATAAATAATATATTTTTAAATATTTTGAATAAAACAAAACCTGGACGTGGAGATAGATTGCAGGCGGAGGCATTAATGGCATCGCTCATCCTTGAAGTGATTGCATAACCGTCCGGACGGTAATTCATCATGAACCTAATTTTTCGGGGAAACTATGTTTCATTTCTTTATCAGGCGGCTGCATTATTTTTCTCATCGAATGGTATATCCTGCTTGTTTTCGTTTCATTCGCATAATGTTATATAAAGCGCTTTTTCCAGGAATACGGTAAACGGATATCCGGATAAAAGATGTAACAGGAAATAGCAGGGAAAGATTTTTCAGTTTCAATATACCGCATATAGAAACGAATTACCTTTGAGATACGTTTATTAAGCAGTTTAAAATCAAAAATTTATGATAATAGAAGATCAGAGGAACATAGTCTGTGGAGGGGATCCCTTCAATTATCTGAAAAGCACACTCAAGGGTCTTTCATTCCAGGTTGATCCCGGGGAGGATGTGAAGCTCATAGTACTGAAGGATAAATTCCCCTATGACCGCAGCGTCTATGAGGGCCTGGCCAGGACATCCAAGTTCAAGGTGACCGATTTTTCTGAGAATAATGGGGAAGTCAGCATAGTAATGAGAAGGGAGTGATTATTTCTCCGGTTCTAAAAAACCGGGCAAAATTAATATATCGGTGTATAATACAACAAAAAAGGTGTACTAATGGTCACGAAACCAGCAAGAATGTATTCAAGAATCACTGGCCCGGCATATACAAGAAAAGAGTTTATGGGCGGTGTCCCCTATCCAAAGATCACGACCTTTGTGCAGGGCAACCAGCATAAGGAATTTCCCATAGAAATGCGCCTTGTAGCAGAGGAATCCTGCCAGATCAGGCATACCGCACTTGAAGCTGCCAGGGTATCGGTTAACAGGAAAATGACGAATGATGCTGGCCTTGATAATTTCTATCTCAAGATAGTCCCGTATCCCCACCAGGTTATAAGGGAGCATAAAATGGCGACGGGTGCAGGGGCGGACCGTATTTCCAGCGGTATGAGGGCAGCCTTTGGGAGGCCGGTTGGAACAGCGGCACGCGTAATTCACGATGATATCATTATGATCGGAAGGACTGATGAGGCCCACGCACATGAATTGAAAGAGGCCATGAGGAAAGCAGCAATAAAGCTTCCAACACCATGCCGTGTAATTATAACTAAGGGAAAGGATATAGCAGGATCCCTTGGTTTATAAATGTTCTTTTAAATATTTTTCCCTGCTTCCAATAAAATTCTGTATGAATTTTGCAGCGAGCATGGATGTATTCCCATTATCGTATATAGGAGAAAATTCCACGATATCCATGCCTATAATTTTATAGGATAACCTTTCTATGACCTTCTTTACATCATAATCCGACAGCCCGAAGGGTTCAGGCGTGCCAACTGCCGGAGCATACGCCGGGTCGATTCCATCCATATCAATCGAGAGGTATACCTTTCTGCTCTTCCTGTCGATCTCTGATATTACCGTATCGATGCCGGATCTTCGCACCTCCTCGGATGTTACGAACTTTACGTCCCTGAATGCCGGATCCTCAAACTCCTCACGCGATACCGATCTTGTACCGATGGATACTATCCTCCCCTTACCAAGGATTTCAAGGGATCTTCTTGTTACGCATGCGTGATTGTATATGTTTCCCATGTATGAATCACGGAAATCCGAATGGGCATCTATTATGACCATATCGGCATCGCCTATGTTCCTGACCGATCCGACCGTGATTGAGTGCTCCCCTCCAATCATTATCGGTATTTTATTATCAGAAAATATCGTTTTTGTAATGAAATCCACCTGGTCGACAATTTCGGACGCATCCTCGGTTTCGCCCGTATTTCCTAAATCGGCTATGGGGACCTTCGTGAAATCTATCCCGTAGTTGAAATCGAAGGATTCAAGATTCACGTATGCGTCCCTTACCGAATCGGGTGCGTACCTTGATCCGCGCCTGTAACTTGAAGTATTGTCAAAGGGAACGCCAAATATGACGTATCTGGCTTCCTCGTACCCGCTCCTTGCGTCTGCGATTTTTTTAAGCGAAAGGAGGCTGTTCAGTTCGTAAACATGATCTTTCTCATTCCCATTGTTTCCCAATACTGCACCTCTATTCCGGGTTTCACTCTATCGGCGATTTCTGGATCAAGGGGAAGCACGAAGGTTTCATAGGTTTCGCTATCCATAAGCTGCACTTCGTTATTCATCACGGATAAAACCTGTGCATTCTTCTTTTCTATTATCGGTATTTTTACCTTATGTTTTACAGGATAGACAACACTTTTTTTCTGGTTGTCGAATACGCCTATGGCAACTATCCTGCCCTTCGCTTCGCCATGCTTTCCGGGTTTGGACATTGTAATCTCAACGATCTTGCATGGAATATCATCTATCAGTATGTAACGACCAACTTTAAGTTCCCTAACTTCTGCTTCTTGCCAGCTCATTAATATCCAGACGTGATTTTATCACTATTTAAATACTTTCTCAAAGAAACATATATATATTTATTTGGCTATAAAAGTGTTATTTATTTTTATAATTCTTTATAGAGATAAATTAATATTTAAAAATGTGCTATATATATCCAGTGATGGACATGGAAGGCAAAATGCCATTGATAGGTGAGAAATTTCCAGAAATGGATGTTGTTACGACGATGGGAAGCATGAAGCTTCCGGATCAGTATAATGGAAAATGGTTCGTTCTCTTCAGCCATCCGGGGGACTTCACTCCCGTATGCACAACAGAATTCTATTCCTTTGCATTGAAGAATGACAGGTTTCAGGAGCTTGGCGTATCCCTCATAGGACTGAGCGTTGACAGCAAGATATCGCATATCGAATGGATCGAATGGATAAAGGAAAACCTGAAGATAGATGTACCGTTTCCGATAATAGCCGACAGCATGGGCACGGTTGCAAACAGGCTTGGCATGATACATGCAGAATCTGCCACCTCTACCATAAGGGCCGTGTTTATAGTGGATACGAAGGGTATAATAAGGGCAATTTTATATTATCCACTCGAAACCGGAAGGAATATACAGGAAATACTTAGACTCATAAAGTCGCTGCAGATGGTCGATAAGTATAAGGTTGTTACACCGGCTAACTGGCCCGAAAACGAAATGATAGGCGACCACTTCTTGAATTCCCCGCCGGGATCCATTGACCAGATACCTGACCGTTTGAAAAAATACAAGGGATATTCATGGTGGCTGACATACCAGGATGCACCGAAAAATGAAGTCGACGAGGCAAAAAAGATAACGAATACAGATAAAAAATGAAGTGCAGTTAAATAAAATTACATTTTTCAAAGTATTCCGGATCAAAATTCATTAATTTTCCACCTCTTTTCAGAATTCTGCCGTTCACCATTACGGTATCAACGTATGCGGGGTTTGCAGAATAAACGATACTGCTTATAGCGTTTTCTTCTGAAACCGGGATCAGGCCGGGCCTTCTGGCATCAAGGATCACGATGTCCGCCTTCTTGCCGGCCTCTATGGTTCCTATGGGGGATTTCAGGGCTTTTCCAGCATTTCTTGTGGCGAAATCCATAACATCCTGGGCCTTTATGAAGGATGCATCCCATCTCTGGTTCTTGACTGTAAGCGGAGAGAACTTCATCTCCTCAAATAAGTTCAGTGAATTGTTGCTACCGTTGCTGTCCGTCCCTAGAGTTATATTGATTTTGTTCTCCATCATTTCTGGTACTGGCGGGACTCCCCCTGTTCCAAGCTTGAAGTTGCTTACAGAATTCCATGATACGTTTACTCCCTTTGAGGCGAGGATCTTCACCTCATGATTCGTTACCCATACGCAGTGGGCCGCAACCAGGCGATCGTTCAGGAACCCTATCTTTTCGAGATGCTCCACAGGGCGCTCTCCGATCTTCCTGACGAGATCGTATACTTCCTTTCTTGTTTCCGCAAGATGCGTATGAATGAGTGTATCATATTTCTCTGCAACTTCCTTCGCACGTGCATATGTTTCATCATTTGCGACATATATCCCCTGTATGCCGATCGAAGGAGTTATCGAGGTCTTTCCTTTCCATTCCCTTATGAAAGTCTCGGCATTGGAAACCGGATCGCCGCTCTGTGTCGTGAATTCTTTATCCAGTGTGACCCATGAAAGGAATGCACGAATGCCTGTATCTTCAGCCGCTCTTGCTATTACATCTTCTGAATAATAAAGGTCAAGGAAAGAGGTGATTCCAGAATCGATCATCTCAAACATGGCCAGCTTTGCAGAATTGTATATTCCCTCGTCGGTTCTTTTTGCATCGTACGTGAAGGTCTTTTCAAGAAAATCACCCAGTTCGATATCATCAAGCTTTCCCTTGAGATGGGCCATTGCAGCATGGGCGTGAGTGTTTATGAGTCCTGGGATGATTATTTTGCCGGAGGCGTCTATAGTTTCTTCAGCCTCTTTTTCATCCTTTCCAGCGTATACGATTTTATCATCACTTACGAGAATATTCCCTCTGAAAACATCTCTTCTTTCGTTCTGTGTAACTATGATCCCGTTTTTAATGAGAGTATCCATGTAAATGTCATTGCGATCATGCTTAAATGATTAATTCCTGCGTTAATATGAATCAGATTAGCGATTTCAGCATGCTGTACATGATTTCAAAATAACCGGTTTTAAAAAATATCCTGAAGGCATTTCCAATGGATTTCGATATTCCAGGATATTCTGCAAAGGATTTCGAAAGAAACGCATTGTTCTGCAACTGTATGAACGCATAAGTTTCCGCTATATTGTTTTTAGATTTTCCGCCCAGTTCCCTGAAAGTCTTGAATGTCAAATAATACAGATC